>JAWLHD010000026.1:0-18224 GCA_041690555.1 Anaerohalosphaeraceae bacterium | reverse complement strand
GCAGCGCAAAGCACTCCAATTGGCAGCATTTTTGTGTATCGACAGGTTGACATGGCTCTCTCCTTTCCCTGGCAGGTCCCTTTCGCCGCCGATCATGCTTGGGCAGTTCGTCGCGGCCCGTCAGAATATAATTCTTCTCTTGGTCAAGAACTTGCCAATCCGCTTTGCCAACCGCATTCGCCGAAGGTAGCGGTTGTAGCGTTTATCACTTCTAATATAGATTACGCCAAGCGGACCCAAAAGTCAACTCATTTTTTCATTTTTGTTAAAAATTTTTTGCCGAAAAATGTCAAAGAAGCTAAACAGACATGCAAAAACGCCTGTGCGGGCTCAATCTCCCCCGGTATGACTAAAATGTTGACATTTTAGTTGGCTGTTTTTTGCATGACTGGTATAATTTGCATATCTGTTGGACCGAAATGCTTTGACACGTACATGGATCTTCAATGGCATCGAAGATACGAAATCCGCTTGCGCAGGCACTTGGCCTGGTTTTGCAGACGACCCGCGATCGGATGGGCGGCATATCTTCGTCGGACATTGCTGCTTCTCTGGGTCTTGCCGCGAGCCACTACAGGATGGTCGAAGCGGGATCGGCGGTCTTGCAGCCTTCGCGTGCGATTCGGATAATCCAGACTTTTGAGACAATCGAGTTTGTGCCTCTTTGTCAGGTTCTTGTGGGGATACAGCTCATCGATGCATCGCGGCAATCGGGCAAGGATATGCAGATGGTAGCCAACCTGATCAAGGAGGTAAACCCAGGGATGACGGCGCTGCTGAGCCGCTTCGACGGGCTTTGGGACATGATCGAGGAGGCCGAACCGGCGGAGGTCGCCAGGCGCATCACGGCACTGGGCATCGACAGCGAACTGTACGCGTTTCTTACTACTGAGCCTGCGAATCTGACCTCCGAGGAGATTCGCAACTTCATGACGCCCACATACGAGCATCCTATTTCGGGACAGTTATACGACAAGATCGGCAATATTCTCCAGGGTGTTGCGCCGTTTTATCTTGATACGGTATTGCAACTGGTTGAGAATCTCAAGCACATCACGCCGCGTGTTACGCCGGGCGAGTTGGCGCGTTGGGAGGGAACGCACAAGAACCGGATTTCCTATATCATCGGAGTCGTGCGGAAGCCCGAGATTATCCTGAACGTGGACACATTCGATTATACGTTTTTGTGGGAAGAGAACTTCCGCAAGATGGTTCTGATCCACCGCGATGCCGACCAGGCGAAGGGCGGGTCGATAACCGAGCAGATCGCCGGATGCCTTCGCCGGAAATTCGAACGCGAGCGCGTCAAGTACGAATCCCTGCTTAAGAACTTCGAGTCGGTAATAGACGGCAAGCTCTGGGTGCGCCAGGGCGAGGGTCTGGGCGAACGCATCGATGAGGTGCTCCAGCACCGAGGTATGGGAATGAACAACCTTTGGTTTTATATCATGACGACCGGCTACGTGGTTCCGTTTATCGACAACGCAGAAACCGGAGCATCTGCGAGTGATCTTTACGGGACGAGCCTTGCGTATGACGAAACATGTGAAAAACTTGTACTTGTCAGGGAATTGCTGGACGATGTCGGGATCACCCTTGCCTAAAAGGAATTTGCCGCGGGTACACGTTGTTAAGATAACACCGGAAATCCCGGAGGAGTCGCTGTCAAGTTACCGTCGCTGCTACATGGGTATCAGCCTGGATAACCCGGTATTTCGCGGAAAATCTCTGGAAGGGCTTCTGCGGTGGGCGACGGAACGGTTCGAACATTGTCTTGTGGTGACGGGTGATTATCTGCGCAGGCATAACGAGTATATACTGAACGGGTCCGATGACGTTACTGCCGCGGCTGCGGCACTGGCGGCCGGTGATGCATTCATCGAGTCGGCGCGTGAGGTGTTCGCCACGGCGCCTGCGGGGAAAGTGGAGGTGGTGCGGTGGCAGGACTGTCTTGCATTTAAAGAATATAATACATCTCGGGGGCAGCTCGACCGACTGTTTGCGGACAACCCGGCGTTCAGGGAGGCTCTGAGGCAAGACGCCAAGGCATTTGTAAAGCGGCAATTGCGGAACGGCCGGGAATTGGCCACGCGGGAGGATGAGGCGGTCGCTATCTCCTGCCGATATCTGCTGGAGGAGATCGCAGTATTCTCGGCACTGTCTGAAAACGGGTGGCCAGTGGAGCTGTACCCGGGTGCAGAGTTGCATGTTCTGGTGGAGGCGGCCAAGGGGACATTCGGGCAGTTGCCGGAAGGCCTTAAGACGCGGGTCAATGTTCAATTGCAGTGCGGCGGGATCGAGAGTCAATGAGCGGAATCGTCATCAGTGCGCTGCTGCTGGCTTTCATGGTCTATATCGGGGTTGGTATATTCGTCGGTCGCGGCACCGCAGGCATCGCCGATCTGCTGCCGCTGGGGTTCGGCAGGCAGGCAAGGGTAGAGAACTCGGCGGAGTTCTCGGCAAGCACGGTGGCGACTACGCTGTCATTAGCCACGGTTGTCATGGCGTTTTTCGAGCTGGCGCAGGTTGTCGGATTGTGGCTCTTCTGGACTGTCGCAACCACGTCACTTGGCCTGCTGGTGGTAAGGCTCTTCGCGAAGCGGATATGGCACAGGCTTGCGGCATACGACCATCGGCCGACATTGCACGAGTTCCTGGGCAGGGAATACGATTCGCGGGTGCTGTCGTATGTGGGCGCAGTGTTCACGAGCCTTGGCTTTCTCGGTGCGTTCGCGGTGGAGCTGACTGTCGGTTCTCGTTTGTTCGCCGCGCTTGTTCCTGGCGTGCCGAACTGGGTCGTCGTGGTGGTGCTTTCGGCCGTGGCGTTCATATATACGGCCTGCGGGGGCTTTCGCGCGGTTATCGTGACAGACCGCATACAGATGATCTCGATATGGCTGCTGTTGGGAGCTCTGCCGGCCTTCTACATTCTGTGGGTGCCAGGACACGGCGGCTGGACTGAGAGTCTGGCGCGGATACCGACCGAGGCGCTTTCGCCGGCATGTTCACGGACACTGCTGATATTCATCGCAGGCATCTTCATCATGAACGTGATGACGTTCATTTCAGACATGAGCATCTGGCAGCGGATCGCCGGTGCACGTAAACCTGAGACGGTTGTGAACGGGCTTTGGTCGAGCGTCTTGGGATCGGCGGCGACGTGGTCGGCATTTGTTGTTCTGGCATGCTGCGTGTTCATAGTCGTTTCGCCTCAGGACGGTATCAATCCTCTGTTTTCGCTGCTGGAGACGATCGGCAAGGTAAAGGGACCGCTGGCCGGGACGATACTGTTCATCGCCTGCCTGGGGCTGTACGGGGCGATGCTGTCGACGGCTTCGACACAACTGATCGCAGTCTCACACACGCTTTACGAGGACGTGTTTTCGCGGATTCGTAAACATGCTCTGGCCGAGCGTCTGCTGTTGAGGCGGGAAATCAGGATAACGCGGGCGATTCTCGTGGCGGCGGCGATTGTTTCGACGGTTTTTGTGCATGTGCTCAGCGAGAGGTTTTCGATTACCGAAATGGTCTTTGCAATTTACGGAGCCCAGGTGGGTCTTTGCCCCCTGGTAATCGCGGCCCTGCTGCTTCCGCCGGAAAGACTTAAGGGGATGTCGGCATGGGCGGCAGTGGCAGTATCGGCGGGGTTTATTGCAGGATGGGAAGCGGCGCTGTTGGGCGGCTACACGAAGAATACGGACCTGGTGTTTCTGGCGCCGGTCTTCAGCCTGGCGGTGTCGACGACGTTTATGATGATCGGGATGCTGCTAAAAAACAGCGGGGCACGATTTCAATCATGACGTTGACTTTGATCAGGGCGGTTTTGAAGGCACGTGCGAACGGACTGCTTCGTCTGACGCCCGCGACTGAGCCGACCCGTCTTGATTGTCTGGCGGCGGCATGTGCCAGGTGCTGCAAGAGCCTTGGAGCACCGCGGGTGAGCGACTCGGAGGCGAAGCATATCGACGAGGCGGCGCTGGTGCGGACTCGGGTCGCAAATTTCGTGAGGTCCCGGGGGACGGTGTGCTGTCTGCTTGAAGATGGGCTTTGCAGCATCTACAGTCAGCGTCCGCGGGGGTGTATTGAATACCCGTGGTACAATATCGGCGGGCGGCTGTATTACGATTCTGGGTGCCCGGGGATCAGGCATGACCAGGACGAACGGCCCGCGGTCGGCGATATCGGGCCGTTCGAAGAGTTCTTTGGGGGCGCGCCCCGGCTCCTTGTCCGGCTGATCAGAGCATGGTGCACCCGCGGGTGAGCAGCGGTTTGGTCAGCATGGTCATGCCCGTTCCGAGACGCACTCAAGGATTTCGCATGTCAGATGCTCGTCATGGCTCTTGAGGGCAAAATCGGAGATGGAGAGCATTCCGACCGGCTCATAATCGGTATTGAAAACGAGCAGACGTCTGATGGCGCGCTCTTCCATCTGCCTGGCGGCGTCGCTTGCGTCTTCATCCTCAAAGCAGTAGTAGATCTCGGGAGTCATTACCTCGCCGACAAACGTCTTGGCCGGGTCTTTGCCGTGGGCCATGGCCCGAATCACGAGATCTCGGTCAGTGACAATGCCGATGATTTCGTCGGACTCGCAGACCGGCAGAACGCCGACGTCGCGGGACCGCATCATTTCGGCGGTCTGTGTGAGCGTGGCGTCTGACTCGATCATAGCCACGTCGGTCGACATGAGTTCTTTGACATTCATGATCGTGCCCTTTCGCTGAAGTGTGATTTACACGGCGGCTGCGTCCGCGTCCACACTGATCATGCGCGCATACAGCCGTCGGTGCGGGGGCGGCAGGCAGGCGCCTGCCGCTAACCTGCACCTTGCAATCCTGCTACCTGGCCTTGTAGGTTGTACACATCGGTTCATCGGACTGGTAGCCTACGGAGATCGACTGCGCCTGACATTCCAGGGACTGGTTGTACGCGCACTGCTCGACTTTGCAGGCTCCGACGGTGGCGGTGCGGCTCGGGTCGCCGCCGTGCGTTGACGAATGGCAGAAGGTGTCGCATCGCGGCGTCGTCTCGTCGCCGACGGTGATGGCGGGAGTGTGGCAGGAATTGTCAATGTTATACGCGCAGTCGGTTACGTCGCACCTCTGGACTTGTGCTGCTTGCGTTGCCGTTTCCATTTTCCGTTTCTCCTGTACTTGTGGACTTGAATATTACGATCGCCGCGGCGACATGCAGCCGTGGCCGCTTTCGCTGGGCCGATACAAGTTATTGCCTTGCGACCGGCCGATTCTCGCAACTTGTGTCACATGCATGCTGTTTTCAGACCCCCGGAAAACCCGACCCTCCACTCTCTTTACTCAGTACGATTGAGGGTATCGTCAAGGGCAGCGGCCGCCTTGAGAAGCAAATCCCGGCACGAACCGCTTGCTGCGGACGAAAAGTTCTTTTGGCTTGCCTGCTGCCGCCGGACGGAATTATAATGTATAAGTGTCCGATAGAGCGGCAGATGGGCACGAATCGTCTCAAGTTGAGGTAGGCATTGATGGAGGTGCTTTGTGGGCAGGAAAATCGTTGTGGTAGCCGGTTCTTACCGAAGCGGCAAAGTGATTGACATGATGGTAGACCAGATCGTGCGAGGGGCCGAGTCACAGGGCGCGCGAGCTTCGGTCGTTAACCTTCGCGACACTAATATCGAGTTCTGCACGAACTGCAGGAGCTGTACGCAAACGCCTGAGGAGTCGGCGCGCGGCAAGTGCCCGACGCAGGACGATATGTCGCGCATCTGTGATGAGCTGGAGGCGGCCGACGCCATCGTTTTTGCCTCGCCGATCAATTTCGGCACGGTCACCGCGCTGATGAAGCGATTCATCGAACGCCTTATTTGCTATGCTTATTGGCCGTGGGCAACCAAACGTCCGCCGAGGCCAAGAATCAAGAGGGTCCCGAACAAGAAGGCGCTGGTTGTTACAAGCTGCGCAGCACCTGCAATTATGGCAAGATTGATGATGCCCGGTGCGCTTAGGCCGATGAAGTGGGGCGCAGCGTGTCTGGGCGCCAAAGTAGTCGGGGCCATTTACGCAGGTATGGTTCCGGCGGAGGAAAAACCCGTTTTGTCGAAGAGAAAGCTGGACAGAGCATATCGGGCCGGCATGAAACTGGCGAAGGAATAGGATCGCAGCGCATCCTGAAGGGAGATGACCATGAGGCTGACACGCCGCTGTTTTGCAGGATCGACACTGGCTGCCGGAATGACGGCATCTCTCGGCGGATGTCTGCCGGGATTACATAATCCACGGACATCCACAACGTCCGTGGAGGAAGCTGCTCAGCGTCGCATCCTCGACCTGACAGGGCTCGGCGCACCGCTGAAGATAGCCTCGATTGAACTCTTCAAGAAAGGCCCTGATCATTTCATTCTGACGCGCTCGGCCGACGGTGCAACGGGCATATCCGTCACGAATACGAGGGCAAGCTACCTGTATCCCATTCTTGAACGATTGGTGATACCCTGCTTCGTGGGCCGTGACGCACGAGACCTCGAGCGGATCATCGACGACGTGTACCTTTACCAGAGCAACTACAAGATCGCCAATCTGGCTCTCTGGTGCCCGGTAGCCTGGGTTGAATTCAGTATTCTCGACATGCTCGGCAAGACGGCCGGCAGACCGCTGGCCGACCTGTTCGGCGGACGGCTGCGTTCGCAGGTTGCCATCTATGCCGCCAGCGGAAATCGGCACACAACACCCACTGAGGAGATAGAGGTTTTGAAGAAACAAATGGCGGAAACAGGCTCCCGTGCGGTCAAGTTCAAAGTTGGCGGACGCATGAGCAACAACGCCGACTCCATGCCCGGTCGATCCGAGGCTCTGGTAAGACTCGCTCGCAAGGAACTCGGGGATTACGTGGCTATCTATGCTGACGCCAATGGCTCTTATGACGCCGCACACGCGATCGAACTCGGCAAGCTTATGGAAGACCACGGCATCGACATGTTCGAGGAACCCTGCCCGTTCGACTGGCTGGAGGAAACGAGGGACGTCGCCGAAGCATTGTCGATACCGGTGGCGGGCGGTGAACAGGAGCCTTCGCTGCGGCGGTTCCGGTGGATGGTCGAGAACCGCGCCGTGGACATTGTCCAGCCCGACCTGCACTATAACGGCGGTTTCATTCGTGCTGCACGTGTTGCCCGCATGGCGTCGGCGGCCGGGCTGACTGTCGTACCGCATATGTCCGGCGGCGGCACCGGCTATGTCGAGGTCATCCATTTCGCATCGTTCACGCCAAATGCAGGTCCTTTCCACGAGTACAAGGGCAGCGTGGAGAAGTCAGACCAATGGTACGATCCGCCTCTGCGGCTCAGCGACGGCAAAATCAATGTGCCGGATGGACCGGGCCTGGGCATGACCATCGACACCGATTATCTTCGGAATGCCCAGAAAGTCTTGTAATCTGCTTATCCGGGCAATTGGCGACATGAGACGAGAGCAGTAAGAACGATTCCGACGATAGTGCTCATTATTACAGAATAGCAATAATCATTACAAGGATTGACTCTTGTAAAGGAAACAAAAAATGGCTGAAGAGAAAATGCCCCATCCCGGACACGACAAGCACCTGTGCTGGCTGACAGGTCAGGGGTTTCACGTCAACAAGCAGGACCAGTTTAAGAAGCTGGTCAAGGACGGCAAATTCATGTGCAAAGGCTGCGGCCGAGTCGCCGCAAAAGCAGAAAACCTTTGCGATCCCGTCGAACTGTAGAAGCCGCTGCCTGCTCTACCTGGCATCCGCCGCGAAGTACTCAGCAAATACTTTGCGAAGCTGCCGCCCCAGTAATTGCCAGTCGGCGGCTGTAGGGGGTTTGCCGAGACCGGCTATCCAGTCGCAGTTGAGTTCGTACGTGAATGCGAAGATGCCGTACCGCACAAGCAGACCTTCGCCAAATGTGCCCGGATTGCGGAATGAGGCTCCGGTAGAACCTTCGGTGAACCACGTGTGCCTGCGTAGTAACTGCTCGATGCGTTCCATTGCCGGCAGATAGCCCGGCACTTCGACCTCCGGTCGGCTGATGTGGATACGCCCGTAATTGTCATTGTGCAGATCGATCGCCAGGTCGGGCTTTTCCCCTCTTGCGATCATATCTTCAAGCCATGTTTCGAGAGCATGGTTCTCGGGCGCCAGGCGCACGTCGGCGGGTTGGTGCCAGTTTCGATTGAGGTCCATGCCCAGCAGATTGAATCGCGTCATGCCGCGAACAACGCCGTCCTTGTTGGCCATCGGCATAACATATAGACAGCACGAAGAAAGAAAACGCAGGCTGTCTTCGTCGTCCTGCAGCAGGCTCTTAATGAGCCCGTCAACAACCCAGTTTCCGCCCGCTTCCCAAGGATGTGCGCGTGCGCGGACCAGCACTCGAAACCGTGCATCAGGCCGTCCGACCCGGATGATTTCCAGAGGCCGCCGCTCCACCGTTTTGCCTGTGGGCACAATCGCCACAAGTGGATGATCCTTGATACCCGCCACGAACTTCTCCAGGCTGCCGAGCGTGTACGGCTCCATACGGGAAACGAATACGGAATCACCGGTCATTGCAAGCCGGACCTTGAGTCGATTATCGTCAGTCTTCTCGGCAGGGATGATCGTCCATTCACGTCCATCGACCGAGATACAGCAGTTCGTGCGGCTGGAAATCGGGGAACCCTTTCGCCCGTTCCAGATGTTGTCGAAATTCCTCAGCAGCAGCGTCAGTTCGGCATCCTGCCGACCCTCCACGCGAAAATGCCAGTGCCCGTTGGCACGGTTGGTGCTCTGGCGCTCGTGGTCATAGACAAGGTTAAGATGTATTGAGCCGTCCGGGTCAACTTCCCACCACAGCGGCGAGGCGTTTTCAAACGAAGTATCTACAAAGTGCAAAGCAGCCTGTTCGACATTCTGCACGGCCGCCTGCGATCGGCCGCACACAGTTCCGGCGATTATCACAACAATGCAAACTGCTTTACTATGCATGGCAGATCCTCCGTCTCATGACAACCATGAAGATGCTGATTCCTGATTACCATCTAAACTATCGCCCCGGCAGGCCTTTGGTCAGGATCGGTTTCTTGTGGGGCGGCTTGGGGGTGAACATATCGGCGGCGGTCAGATTACAAGCCAGAATCATCTCGCGGCAGTATTCGAGATTGCCGAGGTCGTCACGGCCGCCGTTGTTGGTGCCGCACGCAAACTTGACGCCCGCCTTCTTGGCCAGCCGAATGAATCGCTCGGATGGAATCCGGTAACGGGCATTGATCTCTATGGCAACGTCGTTGCGAACTGCCGCATCGATAACCTTCAGCATCCGCCGCTCGGTCCAGAGCACGTCGTATTCTTCGCTGATGACCGCAGGCAGAAAGGTTGGATTAACGTAGATGTCTATGGGTTCGGTGTCCATAAGCGTGATGATTCGCTCTGCGAGCGTGTCCATGAAGACCTGCTTGTCATCAAATTTCACCTCTTCGGGTATCCAAAGTCGCATGCGGTTGCCGTTGTCGTCGGTCCAGGTCATGGCGTCGGTGAAGACGTAATCGAACTGTGCGATCGCCTCAGGCGAAAAGAGCGTGACCCATTCACGGCCTTCGGCCTGCATGCCCTTGTAAACCGGCTTGCCTTCGAGCTTCTTGATATACGCGTAAAGCCCCAGATCGTCGGTAACAGGAAAGCCGAGTCCGCAGTTTTCAGCAATGCCGAATCTGGTGCCATTCGCCTCCGCGATCGCAATGGCTTCGTCCAGCGTCAGCCCGCCCTTAAGATGTACGTGGTAGTCGACCAGTTGAAAATCGATTTGGCTTGCAGAATGCCGAACGGATCCGGTCGAACAGCCTGAAATGGTCAGAACAACACAAGACACAGTGAGCAAATATGCGGCTGACTTCACTTCTTTCACTCCTTGCATTTATGGCGTCAACGCCGGTTTTCTATTTGAGTTCAATTACCTCGGTGCTTTGATCGCGGCGGGTAAGTTTTACATTAATGCCGCCCTCTGATTTCGGCAGAAGGACCGACGCCCGGCCGAAGGACAATTCCGCGTGCAGTGAATAGCCGCCGGGGAGTGTCAACAGTTCGGCCTTCTTGGGGACGAGCTGGCTCTTGCGGTGGATGCGGTAGAGAGTGACGAACTCGACTTCCTTCTGTTTGCCGGGAGTTGTTGCGGTGAGGTGCCATTCACGAAGCGTTATTCGCGGGCGCGGGTTGGGGTCGTATTGATCGGTTTGTGCAAAGGTCAGGCCTGCGGGCGCCAGAAAGTCTATGTCGCAGACCGCGTCGCCGTTGACTACCTGAACGTTGTGCTGATCGGCCACGCTGATCTTGTTGATGGCATGGAGCCAGTATTCGTACTGAGATTGTTCCTTCGCGGCAAGACGGTCGTACACAATCATCATTTCGGGTTTGATGAAGATTATTGCACGTGTGAATCGCTCCAGGGGCGCCTCATAAGCATCACCCGCCTCGCCCACCACAATGTCGATTGAAGGGGTGGTCTCGAAGTGCGTGATTCGACCCTGGGCCTTCGCCGTGCGGTGACCCTGTCCCTTACCGTTGACGGTGATGTTGTTTACCGAGCGAGTGGACCACATCCAGTTCCGATGATGATCGCTGCCATAGCTGTCGCGGTAGCCGGAGCGAATGAGTAGACGCTCGCCATAACCCCAGAGCACAAACGAGTTGTTGGCTTCGTAACCGTGGCTCTGCGTGCCGAAGGGGCTGGACTTGAAGACGACCTGGACCGAATCGGCCGCATCCATTATGCTCGTGTTCATGTACGCCTGACCGGTGCCGGCAAACAGACGGGAAGCCGGCAGATCGTCCGGAGCTACGGGCTTGACCGCGGGCAGCGCTCCCCGAATGAAGCCGACATAGCCACCGGTCTCGAACGTTCCGCCGATCTGATCAACGTACCACTGCCAGTGCCCGTTGCCTGATTGCGCCGCGAAGATGCTCATGATCTCGCGGTTGCTTCTCGCCGTTCGCCTGGCCGTAAGATCGCCCAGCCCGCCGCCGACCTTGTTGGGCGGCATGAGATACATCGCATAGTACCCCACCTGCGAATAGTACGGCTTGTCAAAGGCATTGATGCCGAAGGCCTCGCGCATCACGTCCGCCCACCAGGTGAAACGCTGCTGATAGCTTGCCCAGTAGCTGGAGCCTTCGTGCCAGCCGCCGTCATCGTCGCACCAGACGGGATACGCATTATAGAATACGTTCATTGCGAACCACACCCAGTCCTCGGCCCCTTCGATCTCACCGGCGAAGGCAATGCCGACCTCACCGAGAAAATGCCAGGCGCGGTTCTGATGACTGCCGTAAGGCCGCCACAGATGACGCGGACACAGGTGCTTATACATCTCTTCGCCGCGAATCTTCATCACCTTGCGGCAGATCGCCTTGTCCTCTTCGCTGAGAAGATCATTGATAAACGTGTACGTCCGCGAGAAATAGTAATTGTAGGGCATTCCCGCCTCGTCGTTGTATCGATAGCCGGTGCTGCCGACCGGATCCCACTTGGCGCACTCCATAAGGATGCGCCTGGCCTCCTGGCCATACTTCTGGTTGCCGTCCAGCAGATACGTGAAACCCAATGTGGCAGCCCCGTTCAACGCGGCAATGGTGTATGTTCGATTGCCCCACCATATCTCCCGCCACGGATCGCTGTTGCGCACGATGTCTTCGCCGTACGTCGGCGGCTCCGCAGTCGGCGGCGCCTTCTTCAGTAGTTGCTCGGACTGTTTGACGAGGCCTTCATACTTATCCTTAAGTCTGCCTTTGGCCAGCTCGCGCAGTCGATCCACGTTCTCCGGGCGCATGAACAGCCGCGGATGGGTCTTGGGGATGCGCCCAATCAGTTCATCCCGTGGCGGCATTGGCATCTTCGCCGCCTCGTCGCCGATTGTGAACATCCGCACCACACTCCAGTTCGTAGTGTCGCCATTGGAGCTCCTGCCGCGATACCGCCAATAGTACGCGCCGGGCCTAAAAATTTCCGGCGGACAGTGCACGTTGAATTCCAGATCGCCAGCGTCATATATGATCGTCTGGAACTCGGCGTCGCGTGCGCATTGGAGCTGCCATGTAAGCCTCGCCTGGGGCCGCCAGGAGAAGCTCGGCGGATTGACCGCGCTTTCCGCCCCATCGAACGGCCGAAAACCCCACTCCTCCGGCGCCGCCGCCGCCTCATCAAGTTTCAACTGCGCCCCGGCACAGAGCTGCACGGCGCATAAGACCAGTACTGTAAGTGCCGCGATTTTGCCTGTCATGGTATGTCCCTTTAACCGAGTGGCCGTAAATTCGTATTTTCCACTTCGTACTTCGAAGACCGCAGAACCATCGCGCAAACCGGCAAAAGCCAGATCAGTTAGCCCTGCCACGGGCTTGCCGCCTTCCATGAGACGGGCGGCATACTTTGCCGGTACGCAAGCGCTTGATGCACGCGGGCATTGACTTGGTCCTTTCAATCTCGCGCGACTGACCCTGTTTCTCCGAATTACCGTTAGTATACAGGCCTTCGCCGAGGGATTCAAGTCAAAGCGGAGGCAAGAGTTGGCAGGTCCAAGGCGCTATGCACTACCGGCACGTGATAACTCACGCAAAGGGCCAGAATCCCCGGTAAGCAGGAAAAGTGGGGCGAGGAGGCACTTCGCGCCCGCAACTCAGGCCGTGCGCAACTCCGCTCCGAGACGTGATGTCAGTTCCGAAACGATCGCCTTTTCAAATCCGTCCGCCGCCTCGTGCCGCAAAGTCCCGTCCTCGTCACGGAACCGCAGCGAGACTGTAACGCTTTTCTTGCCCTCGGCAATCGGCTTGCCGCGATAGATGCCCGCGAATTCCACCGCCTCCAGCGCCGCCGGCGCCGCCGCCCGAACTGCCTCCATGATGTCGCTCCATCGCACGTGCTCGTCAACGACGAGTGACAGATCCCTCACAATCGCCGGAAACCTGGGTATGGACCGCGCAGTCGGAATCGCCCCAGCCATGTCCACCAAAAGATTGAAATCCAGCTCAGCCGCACAAACTTCCTCCATGCCCTCCAGGTCCAGCTTCGCCATGACCGCTTTGGACATCAGGCCGGCTGTTCCCGCAAACATATCCCCAACGTAAACCTCCGCTGAAGCTTCGGCCCACGGCAGCGACTCCGGCTTGAATTCCACTGTCGCATCATGCGCAACGGCAGCAACAAGCCCCTCGATAACGCCGCGAAGCCGCCGAAAGTCGGCATCGCACACCAGCCCCAGCCTGGTTCGCTGAATCGGCAGTTCTCCCTCCACGCCCCTGCCGACAGGCATGAACGTATCGGCGATTTCGTACACCCGGCATGGGACGTTCCGTGCATTGACATTCGTCTTGAGCACTCCGGCCAACGAGCCGAGCAGCGTCCGACGCAGCAGGTTGGCTCCCTTGCGAGATTCGTCTTTCACGCTGAGATGCTCATCGCCGTCGCCTGCAAACAGCCGCCCCGTCGCCTCGTCAACGAAGGTTACGTTTATAGTTTCAAAAAAGCCGCACCCTCCGAGGAAAGTCCGCAACTTTGAAACCACCTGCTCCCGCTTGTCTACCGCGGCAACTTCGATATGTATCTTCCGCTCCGTCGGGATCTTGTCGTAGCCCCAGGACCGCGCCACCTCTTCGATCAGGTCCGCCTCACGCAAAAGATCATGCCGCCACGACGGAATCTCGCACGCCGCCGTGTCTTCGCCAGTGAGCACCGGTTGAAAGCACAAGCCCGTGAATATCCGCAGAACCTCATCGGTTGGCACCTCGATGCCCAAAAGCGATCGCATCCGGGAAAGCCGCATAACCACCTGGGGGGCTTTCTGCGCCGCGGGATAGCAGTCCACAACGCCCTGAGCGACCGCCCCACCCGCCGCTTCGCAGATCAACTGTGCACATCGCATGCTTGCCCAGTCGATCCGCTCCGTATCCACCTGGCGTTCGAATCTGAACGCCGCTTCCGACGCAATACCCAGATTCCTTCCCGTGGAACGAACGCTCACAGGATCGAAATGCGCATCCTCCAGCAGTATCGTCTTCGTGGCCTCGCTGACCTCCGTGTCGAGGCCGCCCATGACACCGGCAATAGCCACCGGCCCGCGATCATCGGCTATGACCATCATATCCGGGCTCAGTTCGCACTTGGTCCCGTCGATGCTCACCAGCCGCTCACCGGCAATTGCCCGCCGCACCGCAATCGTCCCAACCGACAGCTTGTCGTAGTCGAACGCATGAGGCGGCTGGCCGCTCTCCATCATCGCATAGTTCGTCGCATCCACCACGTTATTGACGCTCCGCAGCCCCACCGCCTCCAGACGCCTCCGCAGCCACTCGGGGCTCGGTCCGACGGTTACACCGCTAATGATCCTGGCGGTATACCGGCGGCAAGTCTCAGGGCAGTCTATCCGCACCTTTACAAAGGACTCCGAACGTCGCGTATCCGCCGGCAGCGTGATATCCGGCAGACTGAGCCGACGTCCAAGCGCCGCCGCCAGTTCCCTCGCGATCCCGATATGGCTGAGGCAATCCCCCCGATTGCTGGTCACCTCCACGTCAATAACCGTATCGTCGCCCACCTGCGAGATGCTTTCCGTCGGAAAGCCCAGATCGCTTAGCTTCTGGGCAATAACATCCGCATTTTCCGTTATCTCTACGTAATCCTTCAGCCAGTCCAACGATACTTTCATCGCTCAGCGCCAATCCAATCAAATCGTAAAGTTCACTTGCCTCAAATTTCCGTGAAAACCCCCGGATTTTGGAGGATAACTTATCTGCCGCACGGTAGGATGTCAATTGTCTACTTGATTTTGGAAGGCGCATGTTGTATTCTGCTCGCCGCACGGGCATCCCTGGGTGAGTCCAGGGTCGGTGCCCTGTTGAAGCTGCCGAGTGCCGGAACCGAAGACAACGAATATCGATACGAGGATGTCATGACGCAGAGCAAAGGACTTCAAATCGCGGCCGTTCTGGCGGCCTGTATCTTACTGTCGACCGGGTGCGTCGAGCGCAAACTAACCATCAATACCGAACCACAGGGCGCCCTCGTCACACTCAATGACGAAGAAATCGGCATATCACCAGTTACCGTCGGCTTCGAATGGTACGGCGATTACAAGGTCCGTGCAGCAAAGGAGGGTTATGAAATCCTTAATACCCACCGAAAGCTCGACCGCCCAGGCCATGACGTTTTTCCACTGGATTTCTTTGCCGAGGTCCTCTGGCCCCGCCGAATAAAGGACAGCTACGAATGGACCTTTGAGCTAACCCCTTACACCCCGCCCGACCGAGACCAGCTTATCCACGACGCCCAGAAGTTCAGACAAGAAGCCCTCCAGACACAATAAACCCAAATCAAAGGTGTCAGACACATTTTCCGGGCCTGCCTCTGGCTCTCAATGTCGCCAGCAGCCCCCAAGCCCCCGCGGTCCTGGTCGCCCAGCCCTCATCGCCCATCGGCCGCCCTAGCGCCGGCCTTGGCAATACGCAGCGGCCTGGCCATAACACCCAAACCTAAAAACCGCCTACAGCCAAGTCAAGCCAACCCTGCTGGATGCACACCAATTCAATCGCCTCGCTTAGGCCTAATTCAGTCGTCCAAATTCTGATCTGGGGAGGAGGTTTGCTTATGGGGGGGCGAAGAATCGCGAATGGCTTTAAGCAACTGTTCCAGTCCAGCAGTCTTAGTGACATATGCTGATGCCCCGGCATCCAACATGGCTTGGGCTCGGTCCGCTTCTTCGTACATTGAAAGCCCAATGATGCGAATGTCCGGCAGTTCAGCATGTATCCTCCGGGTGGCCTCCACCCCATCCATCTGAGGCATGCTGAAATCCATCAATATGACATCCGGCCGGAATCGGCGGGCCTTGTCAATAGCCTCTTGACCATTACCTGCCTCACCGGCAATCTCGATATCGGGCTCTCGTTGCAGCCGCACTGCCATTGCCTGCCTGAAAATGCTGTGATCATCGACAAGAAGAATGGATAGCTTTGTTCCGGCAATGCGGGTTTTAACGTGAAAGCAAGGAGTGTCTGGTGCTTCTCTGTCTGTCGCATATAGTGGCGCATCAACAAGAGGGGCAACAAGAATCAATGTCGACCCTTGCTGAGGGGTGCTTTGGACGGTTAGACTGCCGTCAAGCAGTTCCAATCGCTCTCGAATACTGAATAAACCGAAACCTCCAGTGGCTTCACAATTCTGTGCCTGAATTCGGTCCGCGTCAAAGCCAATACCTTCATCGCTCACGACAATCCTGAGAGCCTCGTCGGAGCGGCTCAGAATAACCTTAGCATGGTTTACACCGGCATGCTTGACGACATTGAAGAGCAGTTCACGCACTGACTCAAAAAGCAGAATGCAAATATCCTGTCGTGAAGGCTCGGTGTCCTTGTCCGCCTGCAACTCAACAACAAGTCCGTATTTCTTTTCCATCCACCGCGCCAACCATGCAAGCCCGGCGGCAAGGCCGGCTTCGTGCAGTATCGTAGGCGAAAGCTCTGCGGTCAGCGAACGGCACGTCGCCAAAGATACCTGTATTAAACCGTGCACCTCCTCGATTTCCGTGAGATGCTCACTGCCAACAGCAGATTCAGTCGCTGCTTGAAGACGAACGGTTGCCGCGGCAAGCAGTTGTTGGAGGTTATCGTGAAGCAATTTAGCAAGGCTGTTCCGCTCACGTTTTTCGGTTAGCGTCAAATCCGAAGCAAGACGTGACAACTGTGCGACGCGACTCTGTAGTTCTTTGTTTTTAGAAGCCAGTTCGACAGTCTTCTCCCGCACCCGCTGTTCCAGCAATCCGTTTAGTCGGCGCAATCTCTCCTCCGCCCGTTTGCGTTCTGTGATATCGCCCACCACCCCGATGAGGCGTTGAGGGGAGCCGTCGACCGCAAGGCTAAAACGGCCTGAAAACTCCAGCCAGCGTTGTTGGCCATCGATTCCCGGCAAAGTACGGCACACACTATAGAACTGTTGGTCCAGCCGCTTCGCCTCAGCAAACGCATGCTCAAACGCAAAGCTATCCTGGCGATCGATCATACTGGCGAAGAATGCTCTGCTACTCAAGGGACCTTCGCAACCCAAGATTTCAGCCATGCGTTCGTTTTCTGCGTACACTGTGCCTGACACCATGTCCCATTCAAACACACCCAACCGTGCTGCCGTACAGGCAAGGCGAAGCCGCTGTTCGCTCTTCCGCAGAGCAGCTTCCGCTTTTTGGTGTTCGCTGCTCTCGACTATCTGCCAATGCCCATTCCGCTTGATGAGCGAAAAACGATGGTTGCTCATCACATCCATGATTTCGGCGGCATCACAATCGTCCAAAGAGTACGTGCAAATAGTCAAAGCCGGGTATTTGCTGATGCCACGATTCACGATTTCTTCATAAGCGGTCAAGGCCGCCCAATCCTGCCTCACTGCGAAGTGAGCATTTCCCGCACCACGCAACCCGTCATAACCTCGGTCAAGAGCCTCCTGCAACTTTTTCGCACCCGCCTGAAGCACCTCTTCCATTTTGAAATCCCCTGTAGGGGTATACCATGCTGCCGAGTCCAGGATTTCGATCTGATGCCTGCGAAAGTATTCCTCAAACGTCGGATCGATAGCAAGCAAGGCATTCCGTGCTTCGGCTACTTCGAGTGGAGCACAGGTGATCCACATGCAGAACTCATTGTCAGCCAGACCCTGCCGAAAATACGGCACTAAGACATCCAGGAGGTCCCGTTTGGTTTGATAGAATTGGCACCAGTGCGTACCCCAGGAGACGTCACCAATTACGTCAATACCAGTATGTCTTACCCGACTGTCCATATAAAAACCCTCCAGAGTCGGCAAAAAACAAGCCTGAGTGTTGCACAGAAGTTAAAAACCATATTCTCAGACATGCCCTGTGTCAAGAACTTGTTTTCACATGCACCAGCGGCCTTCAAACCGTCTTCGAGAAAAAGTTGCTTCAAGGTGCCATGTACCTTTCTCAGCCTCCCTCGCGGTCCTAACGTCGACTCAAGCCCGATTGATCCGCAGCCCGCCCTTGTCGGCCCCGTATTCATCTACTTATCTACCCGACTACTTGACTACTTCTCTCCTATCCTGCCCATCCTGTACATCCCTGTAAATAATCTTCATGCCCTCCGTGAAAACAAGATAAATTCGTTCTAATTCGTGAATATTCGTGGCTCCAAATCGTCCCCAAGCGCAGAAACTCTCACTAATACGCTGTTGTAAAAATTTTCGCGCGCGAGCCATTTTAGCCTTG
>JAWLHD010000025.1:0-18334 GCA_041690555.1 Anaerohalosphaeraceae bacterium | reverse complement strand
ATCGGCGTACCTGCTTATGCGCGTTTTTCAGAATACGGCGGGAATCGATTGGCGTTTGGGCCGGGTACAGTTCGGGGGAGACGTGCATGGATTACGTATTATTATGGGATGTTTTCCGGGCGAGGTCCGACTTGCGGGGGAGGCAGTTACGGTGGTCCTATAATGGACGGAGGTCGGGATGTCGCAAGCGCAGGTCGTCAGGGTCTGACACCGCCGACATTGATGATTAGCCCCCAACCGGTGTTGACCTGGTCTTCGTGGACGCAGAGGTAGTTGTAATCGTCGATTCGAGCGAGGTCGGGCTTGAGGGCTTTCCAGGAGGACAGCGGCGCGGTATGTTCCTTGCTTATGTTCCCCGTGGCGTGATCAACTACGAGGACGGCGGCCCAGAGTCTACTCATGTAGCCCTGGTAGGCGCAGAGGAATCTGGTATTGTCGGCGAGGCGAATCACCGCGGGCACTTTGCCGAGGTTGGAGTCGTACTGGAAGGGCGAGTACCGGGTAATAATGTAACTGACCGGCTGGACCCGGATTACGACGGCCATCCCATCGCTTGTGTTGCCCGAATAGGTGCACAGGAAGCGTGTTTCGTCGATCTGGGCCAGCGCGGGGTTATTGCCGTAGCCCAGCCCGAGGCCGCGATAGATTTCCAAGGGTGTGGACGGTGCAAGCGTTACGGTCAAAGTGGACGTATTGACACGCAGCACGGCTGCGGACATCAGGCCAGCCCAGCCTTGATAAACGCAAAGGAAGTGCTCTGAATCGAGCCTCTTAATGGCGATGTTCTGACCGTTTGCGGTATCAAACTCGTAAGGGGCACCGCATTGAACAGTCATGGCGGCAGGATCGACCTTGAGAATGACTGCGTAGCCGTCGCTGCCGGGGCCGGTGTATGCACATATGAAGTGGGCGGCGTCTATGCGAGCCAGCGAGGCGGTTATACAATCCTTGCCTTCGAATTCCTCGGGCGCACCTCTGGTGATTGTGTACGCAGCAGGGTCGACGCGGAGTATTACAGCATAGCCGTCGCCCTGCGGACCGGTATAGACGCAGAGGTACCGTGTTGCATCGATCTGGGCAAGTGCGGGATTGACGCCGTTGGTCGTGTCGTACTCGAAGGGGGTTTCTGCGGAGACAGTTTGAGAAGCGGTATCGACCGTCAGGACGACGGCATATCCGTCATCGCCCTGTCCGGTAAATGCGCACAGGTAGTGTTCTGCGTCGACGGCGGCCAGAGCAGGCGCATTGCCGGTCGTAATGCCGAAATTCGAGGACGGACCAACGATGATGCCGCAGGGGACGTTGCTGCGGAGGTATATGAGTGTCTCGAACGGTTTGTCGCGGCCGGCATCGGCGGGGTTGGTGAGCAAGGCACGAACGCGCACAACGCGGATGTCAGGGGTTTCGGTAATCGGGGTGTCGAGATCATAGGCATCGTAGCAGACGAACTGGAGTCGAGCGACCGGGCCGGCAAGTTCGACAAGACTGCCGACAGGACCGAATTCGACGAATTTGCCGGCGGATAGCTGGTAACGGTAGATCGCCCCGTCGGCGGCTTCGTACTCGATGTATCCGGTTTCCTGCGAGGGAGCGCTGACGGCGGTGACACGGACGGCCTTTGCGAGATTCCTCTGGAGGTGGTCGGTGAGAATGCGGCCGCTCTGGAGCGCATCAGCGCCGCCCTGCCGCGAACTCCAACTGTTTTGCACATTACGGAACTGCGGAAGCATCACGGCAAGGACAATTGCCATGATCGCAAGCGCAACGACAGTTTCAATGAGAGTAAGGGCCTTTTGCAGGCGTCGTCTTCTATGATTAAAGTCCATCACAGTACCTGTTACGATGCAGTTGCCCGGCTTCAGGGCCCTATGCCCTGGCCAACTTCGAGAACAGTCGCAGTGCCCCTGAGCCAGCGGCCGTCATAGGCGCAGAGCCCATGTGTGTCGTCAATCCGTATTGTCGCTGGGACGTTGCCGTCGGAAGAGTATTCGTAGACATCCATAGAACTGCTGACAGCCGACCCGTTAACCGTTAGAAGCGTGGCCATTCCTTTTTGGACGAGCAAGCCGGGTCTTGCATACACGCACAGGAAATCCGTGTCGCGGAGGAGGCAGACGGCGGGCCATATGCTGTCGGAAGAATCGAACCGCAGGGGCGTTCCCTGTGTGATTCTCCAGGTCATCGTATCGACACTCAGCACGGTCGCCCAACCCTTTTTGTCGGTGCCCTGGTAGACGCAGAGATGACGAGTATCATTAATTCTCGCCAGGGAAGGCGTCACGCCTCTCTGGGCATCGAATTTCATGGGTATTTGCCTGCTGAGGCTGTAATCGGCAGTGTTGACGGTGAGAACGACGGCCCAGCCATCGGACGACGGGCCGGTGTATGCGCAGAGATGATGAGTGTCATCGATTCTGGAAAGCGCCGGCGTAAGTGCGCGCGAAGTGTCGAATTCCAGCGACGGGCCCGCCGAGATCGACCAGTCACTTTGGTCGACGGTCAAGACCAGAGCATAACCGTCAAGGTCCTTGCCGGTGTAAGCGCAAAGGTACCGTGTATCCTCGATCTGCGATAGTTTCGGCGTCAGCACGGTATTGGAATCAAAAGTGAATGGAGCTGCTTTGCCGACGGTCCAGTGGGGGCGGTTCAAAGTAAGGACGACGGCCCAGCCCTTGAAGCCGGGTCCGGTGTATGCGCAGAGATAATGATCGTCGTCGATTTTGGCCAGCGACGGAGTCAACAGCAGGTCGCTTTCGAAGCGGTAGTTGTCGCCTTTGGATATGGTCCAGTTCCTATCGTCAACGGCGAGGACGACGGCCCAGCCGCGAATGCTGTCGCTGTAGGCACACAGGAAATGCCTTGCATCGATTTGTGCAAGAGCGGATTCCTGACCGGTGAAGTTGCTGAATGGCAGAGGCTGGATGCTTTTTATTCCGCCGGCGTCGCCGGCGAGTCGGAGGTGAACGCATGTAGTAACCTGTTGATCGAGGCCGTTGGCAGCGGCGTTGACTACGATCATAACAGCCTTGATGAGACGGATTTGGGTGACGTCGGTCGTGGGCGTGTCGAGGTCGCGCAGCCCGTAACAGACAAACTGCAACTTGGCAAGAGGGCCGCCCAGTTCGGCGAGGCTTCCCACCGGTCCGAAGTGTACATTCTTGTCGCCGCCGATATGGTAGCGATACGTGAGTCCGTCGGAGTCCTTGTACTCAATGAAGCCATTGACGGCGTCCGGGGCGCTGACGGCGGTGATGCTTTGTGCGCGGCACAGGTTCCTGTTGATGTGGTCGATGATTATTCTTGCGTTTTGCATCGCATCGGAGCGACCCTGCTTCGAGGCCCAACTGTTTTCAATATTTCGAAACTGGGGGAGAACGGCAGCCATGACAAGAGCCATGATCGCCATGGCGACGACGATCTCAATCAGGGTTAAGCCTGGATGAAGTGAGCGATTGCATTCTGGATGAGGGCGCATGGCTCACCATCTCCTGGCGATTAGCGTTTGAAGGGTGATGAGGGTTTCGCCGGCGGCGAGTACACCGTTACGGTCGGTGTCATAGCCGCAACTGACGACGATTCGGCGCAGGTTCGGGCTGACGGCGGTGTCGGAGACCGTCCGCAGGTATGCTCCGTCAACAGTCGTGTTGGTCTCGGCAAATGCGGCGTTGTAGCTGTATATGGATCTGGCTTTGATCTCTTCGAGGCGGGTCTGTGCGATGTTGAGGCATCGAGTCTTTTGTTCGATCATGGAAGCGTGGAGATGGACGCTGGTAAGGGCTTTGAGGATCGGTACGATGGCGGAGATGAGAAGCGCGGAGGCGACGACCACTTCGGTCAGTGTAAACGCGTTACGGGTGCAGCGCCGGGAGGGGAGGCTGCGTCGTGCGGCGGTTTTACGGTTTGATGTTATTCTTCCGTGCATTTGACCATGCCTGTTGCTGGGACGAGGGTTAGTGCGAAGGTTTTTCCTCTGGAGGTGAGGCGGATTTTGGAGCCGCTTGAGGTAAGGCTTCCGTTTGGGTGGAAGCTGTATGTTTTGCCGTCGGCGGTGCATACGATGCCGGGGTCGAAGGCGTGGGAATCGACGACCTGGGAAGTTTTTCGATTTACGATGTCGTAGCCTTTGTAGGGGCCAGATCCTTTGAGTGTCAGGGCGTAACCGTCGGCGTTGACGGCGGCGTCGGAGATGGCGAGCCGGCGAGCGCGGCGGAGATCGGTCAGGAGCTTGCGTGAGGCGGTGTCGGCTTTTTTCTTATCGATGATGCCGAGGTTTATGCGCGGCACGCTGATCATCGCGAGGGCGCCCACGAAGATAACGAGGATCAGCATTTCGACAAGGGAAAAGGCGGCAAGCGGCTTTTTCATCAATCGACTCTCAGAAAAAAAGGATGGCTGCAGCGGGCGACTGCAAGCCATCCTTAGCGTTTTGGTAATGAGAGCGGCTTGAATGTCGCCGGTCATCGCATTAGTGATTGCAGGTGACGCGGTGGGTGCTGCTGCTCATGGAATATGTTCCATTCAGCGGGCAACTGGGTGCGCCATCGGGGAAATAGGTGGTGCTGCCGGTGACGTCGCCAATGGCGGCGGGGTAGCTGCCGTTGTCGGCGTTGTACATTTCGATGGCGGAATTGATGACATCGACGTTTGTATCGCAGGCATTCTGCTTTGCGTTGTGTGCGCTTTGTGAGATTCGCGGGATTGCGATTGCCGACAGTGCAGCAAGTATGAGCACAACGATGAGCAACTCAATCAGGGTGACGCCTTCTCTTTTCATTCTGATCATCTTCAAGTCCTCTCTTTTGAATAAAGTACTAAAGTTGCAATTGCATATCGTCAGAAACAGGCGGCGACTTAGCCGCTTTACGTGAAGTTCGCTTATTTGCGGCAGGAGCCGCATAATTCATGGTGTTTTGCCCTAATTTTTTGTACATGGCCAAGTTGTCGATATCGTTATGGGACATAATTTGCTCCAGGCTATTTGACGTGTCCCATGTAATCGAACATAGGCAGGTAGACGCCCATAAGTATTGAGCCTACGATTGCGCCCATGAGGACGGACAATACGGGTTCGATCTTTGTCAGGAGCGATCTGATGGTTCGGTCTATTTGGCTATCGAGGAACTCGACACCCTTGGCGAGCATTTCGGGCAGGATGCCGGCCTCTTCGCCGGCGGCGGTCAACTGAACGATCATGGGGGGGAAGATGGCGTGCCTGGCCATTGGCTGGGCGAGGGAGTTGCCAACGAGTATTTCTTCCTGGAGGTCTTCGGCGACTTTGGCCATGACGCAATTATCGGCGACGCGTTTTGCCAGTTCGATGGCTTCGACGACGGTTACGCCGGCCTGGGCCATCATTGAGAAAGTTCTGATGAAGCGGCTTACAACGACCATTCGGTTCAGCTTGCCAAAGACGGGCAGTTTGAGCTTGAGGTTATCGATGAAGATTCTGACGGCGGGCATTCGGCAGATTTTGCGTCCGGCGAAGAAAAGAAGGCCCAAGACGGGGACTACGAACATCCAGTAGTTTCGTGCGATTTCGCTGACAAGTATGAGCATCAGGGTCGGACCGGGAAGGGGCACGTGAAGCTGGCTGTAAAGCTTTTGGAAGACGGGTATGACGAATATGACCAGGGCGGTGACGATGAGACAGCACATGACTCCGACGACTATGGGATAGGCGAATGCGCTGCGGACCTTGTTTTTCAGTTCGGCCTGTTTTTCGAGGTATACGGCGGCCATCTGGAGCGTCTCGCTGAGTCGGCCACCCTTTTCGCCGGCTTCAATCATGCCGAGGAAGAACTCCGAGAAGGTATCGGCATGTCGTTCGAAGGCTTCTCGGAGGCTTGAGCCGGTCTCGACGTGTTCGCGCACGTCCTTTATGACGGCTTTCAGGGGGCCCTTTTCGGACTGTTCTTCGAGCGTTTCGAGACATCTGATGATCGATAGCCCGGCGGCATACATACCTGCGAACTCGAATGCAAAGGCGACGACGTCGGCTCTTTTGACTCGCCCGGATCGGCGTCGGCTGGCGGTTTTGTGTTTCTGGGCCTTTACCAGGCTGTAGCCCATTTTGGACAGTTCCTGGCGGAGGTCTCTGGTGGTTTCCACATCTGTGTAGACTCCGGAGAATTCACCTCCGGCGGAGTCTTTTGCAATGTATTCGAACACGGCCATCAGTCTTCCCTCACATTGACGACACGAACGAGTTCCTGGAGCGTAGTCTCACCCTGCAGGACCTTGTCTGCACCCTGCATTTTGAGCGTTTTCATTCCCTGGGAGATTGCGCAAGCCTTCAACTGATCGTCACTTGCGCCCTGCACGATCATGTTTCGTAGCATTGGTGTGACTTCGAGTATTTCATATATACCCTGCCGTCCTCGGAATCCCGTTCGTCGGCATGACTCGCAGCCTTGTCCTTTATACAACGTTGCGTTGCGATACATGGTTCGCAACTGCTCGTCGTGGTCATCGACCTGCGGCAGTCCAGCTTTTTGCATGTTGTCGGGTGATCCGAAGACCGCAGCCAGTTCGTCGTCGGTCAACACGGAGGTTGTTTTGCATTTTGGGCAAATAGTTCGAATGAGCCGCTGTGCAACGACGCCGAGGAGGGCCGAGGCAACCTGAAAGGGGGCCACGCCGAGATTAACGAGTCGGGCGACGGCGCCCGCGGCGTCATTTGTGTGGAGCGTGCTGAGTACGAGGTGGCCCGTGAGGGCGGCGCTGACGGCGATCTCGGCGGTCTCGAGATCTCGTATTTCGCCGATGAGAACGATGTCGGGATCCTGTCTGAGGATACTGCGCAGGCTTGAGGCGAAGGTCATGCCGATCTCCGGCTTGGCCTGCACCTGGGTGATTCCATTAATTCGGTATTCGACGGGATCCTCGACGGTCACAATATTCCGGTCGGGCGTGTTCAAGGCGCCGATCATCGAATAGAGGGTGGTGGTTTTGCCGCTGCCGGTCGGACCGGTCAGCAGGACCATTCCGTAGGGTTTACCGATGAGCGACGTAATTTTTTTGAAGTCATCGCGGGCCTGGACAATCTGGTCGAGCGATTCGAGGCCGGCAGTGGCATCGAGTACGCGGATGACGATCTTTTCGCCGCCGGTGGCGGGCAACGAAGACACTCTCAGATCGTAGCTCTTGCCGTTGTGGGCGGCGGTTATGTGGCCGTCCTGGGGTATCCTTTTTTCGGATATGTCCATGTTGGCAAGTATTTTGATGTGCGAGATTACTTCCCGCTGGGCGGACGCCGGCACGTCAAGAGCGTTGATGAGAATACCGTCAACGCGGTAACGCACCCTCATATCGGGCTCCTGGGGCTCAAGGTGAATGTCGCTGCATCGTGCATCGATGCCGCCGGTAATAATTGAATCGACGAGTCGTACAATAGGGGCGTCGGCGACTTTGGCGGATTTGGCCCGTGTTTTTCTTACTTTTGAGTCGGGATCGGCCGAGTCTTTCAGCCGCATGGCGACGATATCCTGCTTGGTAACGCTTTCGACGTCGAAATGGTTGCTGATGGCCTGGGAGACCGCCTCGGCGGTTGCGGCAAGCGGCACGACACGGTAGCCGGTTTTGGTGGTGATAGTATCGCGAGCAGAAAGATTCAGAGGCGAACTCATCGCCACGTAGAGTGTGTCTTTTTCGATTCGGACGGGAATTAGATTGTGCTGCCTTGCGATGTCGTAGGAGACCAGCCGGACGGCGACAGGATCGATCATTTCGGCGGTCAGGTTGACGAAATCAATTCCATTGCTGACGGCGGTCAGCCGGGTAAGCTGGTCCGGGTCAACAAGGTTGCGGCTTTTGAGCAGGCTCAGGAGACTCTTGCCCGATGAGGCCTGCGCATCCAGCAGGTTTTGAATGCCGGACTCGTCCAGGAGCTTCTCATTGACAAGCACGGACAGTACAGGGTCCTTGTGTTCCATTTCGTCAGGCTTCTCCCAATCACCATGCGCACGGTATGTGTGAGTTTGCGACTGATATCGACGCTGACGGCAGCCATCTTAATGAAGAAAAGTCGGAGGGCAGAACAGGCTCAGCGAAGGCGGTTTTTTGGCTGAAACCTGTTTGTTATGGGACAAGGGTGATGTTGGACGAAAAAACGATTAAGGCGTCGGGCCAAAGAATCGATATGAGAAGGTGCAAACTGCAACCGCCAAAAGGCGGAATGATCCAATCCGTGATGGAAGAGAAGCATGGCCGATAACACAAGCAATCCACTAATTGAAACGGCAGCAGGCGCAGCATCGGCGACGGCCAGACTGCTTGGGCGCATTAATCTGCACGGGCTGGCCGAGGATAGTCTCGGCGGTATTCTGAGCGGCGTATTGACCGTCATCGTCGAACAAACCGGCGCCGACAGCGGGTGTATGTGGCTCAAGGATGAGAAAGGCGCACTGTATTGCGCGGCTTTCTGCGGGTCTGAATCGGACAGTGAGAAGGAACCGAAATTGAACGAGTCGCTGGTGCAAGAAATCATGCGGTCCACAGACGCGGTCATGATGGAAGAGGCGACTGGGGCTTGCAGCGATGCGAACATTCGCTGGATCATGGGTGCGCCCATCAGATCTGGCGACGCTGTTTTCGGGGCAATATATCTGGGCAGCGCCGCAGACGATCGGCGGGACCAGACGCAGGCGGATATAATCGTTTTTCTCGGTGGTCATATAGGTCTGGCATTGGACAATTTGCATCTTCGCAAAGCTTGCGAAGAGAACAGGCGTCTGGCGGCCGCCGGCAAGGCAACGCTCAAGCTATCACATTCGATGAAGAACATTCTGCAGATGGTATCAGGGGCGGCGGAGGTCGTCGATTTCGGTTTACGGACGAACCAGATGCATCGCGTCAGACGAAGCTGGGACATTCTCAAGCCGAACCTGGATCGCCTGAAGAAGTACACCCTGGAGATGCTTGATTACAGCAAAGAACGGCCTCTGAACCTTGGGTCGTGCGACTTCAACCGCATCATTCAGGGGGCGATCGAGTCATTGAAAGCACAACTCAAAACAAAGAACTCCAAAATTAATATCCGCATCGATCAAAAGATACCCTGTGTGGAAATGGACGGCGATCGCATCCATGAGATGGCTTTAAATCTGATCCTGAACGCAATTGACGTTGTGGACAGCGAGGGGGGCCTGGTCAGCGTTGAAACCAGATACGACGCGGATCGCAGGGCCATATCGCTTTCGGTTACGGATAACGGGCCAGGCATATCCGAGGCGATGAAAGAGAAGATCTTCACACCGTTCGAATCGGGCAAGAAGAAATTCGGAACGGGGCTCGGGATGGCCATAGCCAAGCAGATTGTCGACCAGCATAAAGGCATCATCGAGATTGAGTCACTCGGCTTTCGCGGAACCACCTTTACCGTAACCCTTCCCGCAAACCCTCCCACCGCCGCATAGTCTGTCAGTAGCCTTCGGGCGACGCCTCGACGCTGCGTATCCTCTCCAGCACCTCCTCCAGTAATCTCACGGCCTGGATGTTGGCGTAGCTCCGCGCGTTGCGCAGCGCCGCCGGAACTTCATCGTAGCGGCCGACAGCGATCAGTTGATACGCCATCAGCAAATAGAGATCGGCCGCGCCCGGCGTCCTCTTCGCGGTCTGCTCCAAGTCGGCGATGCCTTTGTGGAGCGCAGCCAGATCCGGGTACAGATCCTGACCGAACAGCACGCCCTGGGTTTCCATGTCGACCTCGGCCAGCGACCTCCTCAAGACGGCTCCGGCCTCGGCGTATTGGGCGTTGGCAAAAAGCGCCTGCACATAAGCGAAGCCGATGATGGGATTATTCGGCTGTGCCTGCGCCTGGGCCTCGGCACGCGCAAGCGCTTCTGCATAGTCGCCCTCACGGAACGGCTCGGCTATATAGCCAAGGCTCTCGGCCGCCCTGGTATGTTCGGCGGCACGCTCCTCCTCCAGCCTCTGGTAGTCCTCGGGCGGCTCTTCATCCGGGCTTTCATACGGCTCCGCCGGGGCGTCGTACGGGCGATCATAGTAGTAGCGGCTGTCGTAGTAGGGCGGGCTTTCCGGGGGATATGACGGGTAGTACTGCCGGCCGTACCCTGAATAGTAGGGATAATATGCGTAAGGCGAAAAGAAAAGGACATGACCGAAGTATCGTGTGTCGAAATGTCCGAACTTGTCTCCTCGCGGGAAATGTCTGAATTGTCGCCCTTTGGGAAAACGACCGAATTGGCGTCCCTTGTGGCTGAACCTGTGGCCGTGCCGCACTCCACTCCTGGTTCTGTCCCGAACAGTCCCCGGACTGCGCGTGTACATCCTCGTTTTTACGTCGCCGCGCGGCACCGCAAAGCTGCGTGCCCCTTCTGAAGGAACGCCCGCGCCGGGTCTGTGATGAGGATGGACCTTGGGATGCACCGGACGCCTTCTTGTCGGCCTCACCGGTCTTGCCGAGTGGCGTTGCGGCGCACTGGAGCTCGGTACACCTCTATGGCGGGGAGCGGTATGCCTTGGCGCATGCGTCTTTGGCGAATGCGTCCTCGGAGCGCCGGGTCCAGCACCTGGCCGGGGAGCACCATTCGGCACACCGCCGTGCCGCAGGCCACTATGCGGGCGTGGAGCGGCATGTCGCCTACCGTGCACGCCGCCAGGTCGGGCGCCGACCGGCCCGCCTGTCCGAGCTCCGCCATGCCGTGCGCCTCCGCCCGGTCCACCGCCCGGTCGCATACCGCGGCTCGGTCCCGCTGCGGGCCTTCCGGCGGGTGCTCCGCCGCGACCCGGACCGCCGCGCGGCCCTCGCCCTCCTCCGCCGCGCTGAGCCGCTGAAAGCGGCACCAGACTCGCCATCAGAACGCCAACTGCTATCTTCCGCCAAATACGGCTTGTAAAACGCATCTCACACCCCCTTTGACTATGGTTCCGCACAATTTTATACGAGCTTAATCGGGCGCGGTGCGCTCGGTCCATAACACTTCGTGTGCGCGCAAAAAAGCCGCAGACTTTCTCGGACTGCGGCTGGGGAAAACAGAGTTCATTCAATCTCGATATCGGCCGTGCCTTGCAGCACCCCAGCAAGCGGGCCGGTATCCTGTTTCATCACAACCGTGTAACGTCCCGGTTTAACGTTTCGGCTCTCCCACGAGAACCCACAACTGCCGCCTCACCCATATTCCATCTTGCCCGAGGCCACCCGTGTGCCCGCCGAATCGAGGATCTCCACGGTCGGTTCGACGTTGACGCCGCGCGCCGTAAAACGCCCGTACTTCTCGCCGCGTGCACCTTCGACTCGCGGTGAGAGAAAGACGACAGCGCCTTTGGAGTAGCTGAATCTTTCTTCAATGTCGGGACTGTACCGGTCCTTATAAGCAACCGCGCTGACCATCATTCGCGGCTTGCCTATTCTCAAATAAGTCATCTTGTCGGCCTTTATACTGAATGCCGATCCGCTTGTGAAATACAAACCTCGCTCTTTCGTGTCTTGCAGGCCGTAACTAATCGATCCGCTGTCGAGCCTGTATGCTCCTTTGGGCAAAAGCGTGCTGCGCACTCTCAAACGAATCTTATCACCAGACACATCGGTGATGCGGCCGCTGTCAAAGACTGTTTTGAGATTATTTGCGCCGGTGATCCTGATGGCGAATCTGCCTGTTGGGCCGCAATCCTTGTCGAGGACCGTCCTGATTGTTCGCGGCTGCTCGGGATCTTCGAGAAATCGCACCCTGTAGAAGTCGCCGCCGTAAGTAATCAATCTGCTCAGATCCAGCCGAGCACCGTTTTTTGCCGTCGTCTCCCGCAGCTTATAATCGCTTTTGCCGAATTCCGTGAACGGCCCGGACAGTTCCGGTGCAAACAGTTGTAGTGTGACATCCCTGCCCTTTATTATTGCCTGGCCTTCCAGTACGCATGACGGCATCCAACTTACATAACCTGAGGCGCCACATTCCAGGCGCAGCCGCCAAGGTGTTTCAACCCCCTTGTCATTCGTGATCATGAAATCAGGAGTGATGAATACTATCCGCCCGCGTGCATCCGGCCCCTCTTTGGGCAGAATTCTGTCGGCCTCGTCCAGCTTGCCGTCGGCATTCACGTCAAGATAAAGCGCGACGGGGCTGCCCCCTTCGTGATGCAACTCGAGTGCCGCCCATTCTGCACCCTTGAGATGTGGATTGAAAACGGCATGAACATGCTCGATTCGGCTCCGAACCGTTTGGAGAAACTCCGTCTCCTCATGGCCCTGCCCGCTGAACCACGATGAACTACTGTAGCGCGGATCATCGTCGTGGTCTCCCAGGCCGCGGTACTTCATTTGGAACACAATCGCGTCCGGCCCCGGCGGCAATGCATTATCAATCCACGATGACGATCTATCGGCTCCGTCGTTCATGATAAGGCAGATAAACGTAACGGCCACAACCAGCAACACGATTATCAGTCCTGGCCAAGCTCGTTTCATGCTTTTTCTCCTCAATCGTCTGACTGAATCATCACACAATCGAACGACCAATCAACTCTCGAAGTACACGCCACCCTTGACAAGCGCGTCCCGCAGCAGCGGGTACTTGAGTTGGCGGCTGCCGATGCTGTGTGCTGCGCAGAGTGCGGCCGCGGTGCCCGCGGCCTGGCCCTGGCCCATGCAGCAGACCGTGTTGCGCGTGGACATGTGTGCGCGGTGGTCCGAGGTGATGAGCATTCCGCAGGCGTAGAGGTTCTCAATGTCGGCAACGCAGAGGGCCCTGTATGGGATGCCGTATGTGCCGCCTCCCTTGACTTGCAGGCGCGGGGCCATGTCGTGGAACCCGTAGACCATTACCTCGTCGTCGAAGTGCCTCGCCTCGATGACATCCTCATGAGTAATGTCGTAGTCGCACTGTATGCACCGGGCCCTGCGTATGCACAGGTTGGGGCTGGTTCGGGCCATGAACGCCTTCTCACAGCCGGGAATGTATCGGCGGAACAGGTCGACCGCTTTGGCCATTCTCCGGCGCGTCTCCAATTCAGCTTTGGCCACGGCGTCTCGATCGGTCGGGCTGACGGGCAGTTTGAGGTTGCATTTGATGAACATGAAGTAGTTGTCGTGGACGGTAGTGGTTATGAATGACATTCCTATGGCCTGTGCCGCTTCGGTGAGCTCGGGCATGTTGATTCGCGAGGTATCGGCACCGGCGCGAACGATCTGATTTGGCTGTCCACTGCGCATGCCGAGTGCGAGTTGGCCGGTAAGTTTATTTGCCTGGAAGAACTGGTAATACTTATCGACGTCGACGTTGGCAATGCCGACGCTGTTGCAGACGGCATAGTCATTGGGCTCGGTGTACTTCGCGCCGGCATAAGCCGCCAGATCACCGTAAGCGGTGCTGTCGACGAAGGATTTGGCGTAGAAGGCTTCGCGTCCCGAGCGGCTTTCCACGATGACACCGCGGACGCGCGAACCGTCCATAATCGCGCCGACTGCGCGGGTATTGACGAACACCTGGACGCCCGCCTCGACGAGCATCTCGAATACGACGAGCTTGTACAGTTCCGTGTCGATCGCCGTGCAGACGGAATCATAACTGTAGTGTTCGAGCATCTCGGCGTGGCCGGTGCAGCCGCCGACTTGCATGAGCCGGTCGATGATCTCCTGGGCGATGCCCTTGACGACCTGGCGTTTCTGGACGCCGGGGAAGGCCTTCCAGAGATTGTAGAAACTGTGCAGTGCGGTGCCACCCTCGGTGACGGTGCCGCCCGGATAGCCCTTGGCTTCAATGACGGCTGTGGCGGCTCCCTGGCGTGCCGCGGCAATGGCGGCCAGGACTCCCGCGGTGCCGGCACCGGCGACGATCACATCAAAGTGTCTGACGGGGAGCTTTTTGGCTGATTCCAGGTAATGCTCCGCTACGGCTGCGTTGTCGAGGCTGTCTGCATTTGCCACGTCTTTGGGCAGTGAGCCGATGCCCGCAAGTACGCCATATTTCGAAAATTCGCGCCGATCCATTTTCATATCTTTCTCCTCTTGAAAACCAGATTGTTAAGAGCCCGGGATGCTGACGTTTTTTGGCGATGTCAGCTCATGACGGCTGCGCTTCAGCGGCTGATTGCACCTTTGAGGCTTGCGTCGGCCGGCATGGGGTATATCATGCGTATGGACTTCTGCTCTGCTGCGTCGAGCCATTGCTGGGAGGGCTGACGGTCGGTTACGATGCCGTCCAGACGCTCTATGTCGGCAATCCTGTACAGGGCGGGGTTGTCGAATTTCGTGTGGTCGCCAACGAAGAAGACCTTTGATGCCCGCTCAAGCACCCTTCGGGTAAAAGTCACGGTCGCCACATCGGCACCGCTGATGCCTCCTGTGATACTGATGTCGTCGGCGCTGGTGAACGCCTTAAAGCCGCCCAACTGGTTGATCACCAGCTCGCTAATGGCGCCGGTAATGTCCATTCTTTCGGGTCGGTATTGGCCGCCAATGAGGACTATTCTATGCTGGGGCATCTGTCCGAGACGCGTCATGAGATACAGTGAATTGACGATCACCGTAAGATCACGGTGTGCGGCGAGATTGGGAATGATCTCGTAACAGGTGCTGCCGGCTTCGAGGTAAATGACGTCGCCGCTGCTGACGAGCATATCGGCGACGAGTTTGCCGATGATCTTTTTAGCCTGCAGATTGCGGGTCTGGCGATATCTGACGGCGGCGTCAATATCGGGGGCAGCGGCACTTACAGCTCCGCCATAGGTCTTCTGCACGAGGCCTTTCTCGGTTAGGACGGCAAGGTCGCGCCGGATTGTAACTTCGGTGACGGCGAAGTGCCGAGCGACCTGAGGCACCTCTACGCGCCCGACAGCGCGGACCTGTTCAATTATATACTGCCGCCGCTTTTCCGCGGACAATCCCATTAAGACACCTCTTACTATCGTGTAAGGAACAGCATGTGGCGGCACCTTCCTGCCGTCTGCCGCCGGTGGTTAGCTGTAGGAGATGAGTTTACATCTTTGCGGAGGTCATGGCAAGGGGAAATGTTCATTTTTGTTCGTTATATTTCGCCGGCTGATAAAACGAACATTGGACTGTGCTGTTTTTGTTTGATTGGGCGGAGGGATGCGAGTATATTGCTGTCTTCGTGAGCAGCTTATCACCCATTTTAACAGGAGCAAAGAATGGCTTATTCTCTCGACGACAGGCGCAAGAAGCCGACACCCAAGATCGCCGATCTGGTAAAAAAAGGCGTTATAGCCGAAGCCGCGGCGATGGACTGGCTGCGGACAATTTATGAGATTCGCTTTTTTGAAGACAAGGTATATGACTTGTTGGGGCAGAACATAATCAAAGGCGCCTCGCACCTTTATGCTGGTCAGGAGGCTGTCGCGACGGGCGCCATTGCCGCCATTGAGATGGGCGATGTCATCGGCTCGACGCATCGCGGACACGGGCATTGCGGGGCGATGGGCAACAAGTACGCCACGGACGAGGACGGACGCCAGACCCACTGGAACCGGATGATGGCAGAACTGATGGGCAAGGAGACGGGCTACTGCAGCGGTCGCGGCGGGTCCATGCATATCGCTGACGTCAAGATAGGCAACTTGGGCAGTACGGGTATCGTGGGCGGCAACATACCAGCCGCCGTCGGTGCCGCGCTCGCTGAAAAGCACAAAGGGACCGGCAAGATTGCTGTTTCTTTCTTTGGTGACGGCGCCACGAACACAGGCTCTTTCCACGAGTCGATGAACATGGCCAGCGTGTTGAAGGTACCGCTGGTGGCTGTCATTGAAAACAATCTGTATGGCATGAGTGTTCCGTTTTCGGGGAGCCCCGTCGAGGGCGCCGGCTGTGCAAGCAATATCGCCAACATCGCCGAACGTGCGGCGGCCTACGGCGTACCGGCGATGATCGTTGACGGTCAGGACGCGGTGGCAGTATTCCTGGCGGTCAAAGAGGCCGCCGAACATGCCCGCAAGAACAACGAAATGGTCATTGTCGAGGCGAAGACTTACCGCTGGTATGGACACAGCCGAAGCGACCCGCGGGTCTACCGCACGAAGGAAGAGGAGAAGGAATGGCGGAGCCGCGATCCGATCGTTGTGCTCTCGGACAAACTGCTCGAAGAAGGAATTGCGACACGCGAGCAGCTTCAGGCCATCCAGGACCAGGCGCAGGCAACCATCGAGAAGGCAACACAGTTTGGCATGGACAGCGCCTGGCCGGACGCGGCGGATCTGGCTCGCGACGTGTACGTTTGTGAGTCGTATGCTGACAACGTGGTTGAGGCAGAGAAGGTGACCGCCACAAATGCAATGAAGGCGACGGCGGCCTTTGAGAAGGCGATGGAGACGGTTGCCGCCAAAACGAAAAAGGAAAAAGTCGAAATAGCAAAGGCCCAGGTGAGAGACGAGTTCGGCATGGATGTCATAGCGATGAAAGATGCGATCATTGCCGCACAAGCCGAAGAGATGCGCAAGGACGCCAACGTCATCATCGAGGGTGAGGACGTGGGGCTTTACGGCGGTGCTTACGGCGCGACCAAGGGCCTGCTGGAAGAGTTCGGCGCGGAGCGCGTCATCGACACGGCGATCTCGGAAGCTGCAATCGTCGGCGCGGCAGTCGGGGCGGCGATTCGCGGCGTTCGGCCAATTGCCGAACTTATGTACGTGGATTTTATAACGATCGCAATGGACCAGTTGATGCACAACGGCGCGTTCAACCGCTACATGTTCGGCGGTCACGCAAAAGTGCCGATGGTGGTCCGCACCGAGGGCGGGGTGGGACGGTGTATTGCAGCGCACCATTCCAAGTCTTTGGAACCGTGGCTCGTGAATGTACCGGGGCTTTACGTCGTCATGCCGTCAACGCCGTATGACGCCAAGGGGCTGTTGAAGGCGGCGATCCGCAGCGACAATCCGGTGGTTTACATCGAGCACAAGGCAACGTATGGCCAAATGGGCGCAGTGCCGACCGAAGAATACATCATTCCGCTGGGCGTGGCGGACGTGAAGCGTCCGGGCAAAGACGTGACAGTCGTCACATACAGCCGTCAGGTGATGTTTGCGCTGGCGGCGGCAAAGGAGTTGGCCGACAAGCATGGGATTGAAATCGAGGTAATCGACCTGCGCACGCTCAAGCCGTTGGATATCAAGACTGTTGCCGAGTCGGTGCGAAAAACCGGCCGCCTCGTCACCGTTGCGGAAAGCTTCAACATGTGCGGTATTGGGCCGGAAATCGTGCGGCAGTTGATCGAGTACACTTATGACGACGGGCGGACGGGCTTCGACTATCTGGATGCACCGCCGGTGAATTTGGCGGCAGCGGACGTACCGCCTCCGATGAGCGAGCCGCTGGAGAACGCCAGTATTCCCACGGCCGACAAGATCGTTGCCCGAATCAGGCAGATGCTCTAAAATGCCAAAGATAATGTCCATGCAGATAACGTTCGGGAGATATGCGTAATGGCACGAGAAGTCAAACTTCCCCAGTTGGGGCAGACCATGGAAGAGGGCACGATCGTCACCTGCATGGTGAAGGTGGGCGATAAGGTCAAGAAAGGCGATGTTATTTTCGAGATCGAAACCGATAAGGCGACCCTTGAGATGGAATCGCCTGCCGAAGGTTTCGTCAGGAAGATGCTCATCGAAGTCGGCGAGACCGTGCCGGTGAACACGCCGATAATGATCCTCGGTGAAGAGAACGAGGAGATTGCCGAGGATGCGGCGGCTCCTTCGATCGCCCCGGAACCAGCGACGGCGCCTGCGGAGTCTGCCCCTGCGATCAAATCCGAACCTGCGGCCATCGCCGGTTCCAGCGGTGCGGGTGTAGCGATGCCCGCCGGTGCCAGGGTTATTAAGCTGCCGCAGTTGGGCCAGACAATGGAGGAAGGAACGATCGTCACGAGCATGATCAAGGTCGGGGACAAGGTCAGCAAGGGCGACGTGATTTTCGAGATTGAGACAGACAAGGCAACATTAGAGATGGAGTCGCCTGCGGCGGGCATCGTCAAGGCGATTCTCGTCGAAACCGGCGAGACTGCGCCCGTCAATGCACCGATCGCCGTCTTCGTCGACGAAGGCTTTGATGTCGGACAGGACTTGATCGATGCTCTTAGGGGGGGCGCAGGTTTGGTTGCAGTGTCCTCCGAGCCTGGTGAGTCGGCGGTTGAGACGATAGTCTCGCAGGCAGGGGCACAGGCTGCGCCCGCGGCAAAGGGCGGTCGCATATTCGCGTCGCCTCGCGCCAAGACAGCCGCGGCGGAATTGGGTGTCGACCTGCGAGACGTTCAGCCTGCTCCTGGATCAGTGAGGATCACCGCCGCCGACGTTGCACGGGCTTCGCAGAGCGGCACGGTGCGTGGACCCGCGGGTCCCATGCCGAAATACAAACTGGGCGATATCGTCCCAG
>JAWLHD010000024.1:3587-18551 GCA_041690555.1 Anaerohalosphaeraceae bacterium | reverse complement strand
CGCAGGTGAAGACTACATTGTGGACGTAGCCGACCAGCTCCCACGGATCTTCGGGCGAGAGTATCCACCGGTCGCCGACGGCGATGATTTCCGAGGGGTCGTCGAGCTTGTGAAGGCACACGCCTAAACGGTAAACGCTGCCGTCCATCGTGGGAAAAACGCCGTGATAGATATTGAGCCAGCCCCGCGGCGTCTTGATCGGCGGGGCGCCGGGGCCGATCTTCATCTCGTCCCAGTGGTACGGAACGGGCTTCATGATCACCCGCGAATCGCCCCAGTACCGCAGGTCATTGGAATAGCTGATCCAGATCGACCAGGGGCTGATATCCGAGTGAGGCCGATCCAACTTCACATATCGCCCGCCAATCTTCTCCGGAAAGAGCACGGTATTGCGATAATCCGCCTGCGTGACAAACGCCACGCGCTCGAACGTTCGAAAGTCCGCAGTCTTTGCCAGCCCGATCCGCACACCGTGCCGCGAGTACGCGCTGTAGGTAACGTAGTATACCCCATCTAACGGATTGATCCGCGGGTCCTCTAAGCCGAAGGCCTCGTACTCCGCGAAGATGCCCTCCTTGGCCGGCGTCATGAACGGCTCCGGCCGGGCTGTGAAATGAAAGCCGTCGTCACTGTCGGCAATACCGATGATCGACCGGCCGGTATCAAGGTGTGAACGGAACAGCATCACATACCTGCCCTGGTGCTTGACAACACCGGCATTGTGCACCGTCTCAACCTTATAAGGGATGTCGCTCTTGGTGAGTACCGGATTGCCTCTATAACGCTCCACGATCTGTTTGTGCATTATTGACTCCTCTCGCGCGTCGTTTCAATCTCCTTGCCATACCCCTTAGTATCGGATAAGCGATATGATTTATCCAGCCGTCCCATCAAAAAAATACCGGCAAAATATCAGCTAAACCCTTGTAAACGTTGGGGACGAAACCTACACTACTGCTTCTAAGCACGTGCCGCGCGGTCTTCCACCGATGGCCGCCGTCTGCCGCGGCCAAAGGGCCCGCGCGGGCAATCAGTCCGTTCCAGCAGTTTTGAGGAAGCCTCTAATGGGAGTAATTGTGCAAAAGTTCGGCGGTACGTCCGTCGCCAATGCCGAGAAGATACGGCGTGCGGCGGCACGCGCCATCGATGCCTTCAGAAGCGGCAATCAGGTCGTCGTGGTGGCATCGGCCCGCGGTCAGCAGACCGATGAGCTCATTGCCGACGCCAGAGAACTGAATCCCAACCCTCCACGACGGGAAATGGACATGCTGCTGAGCACCGGTGAGCAGCAGACAGTCAGCCTGATCGCAATGGCACTTGACGCCATGGGACACAAGGCCATCAGCTTCACCGGCTCGCAGATCAGAATGCTCACCGACGGCGTCCATACGCGGGCACGGATAATCAGCATCGACGCCGAGGTCATCCGCCGCAAGCTTGACACCGGCCATATCGTCATCGTCGCCGGTTTTCAGGGCGTCGATGAAGAACAAGATATCACCACCCTTGGCCGCGGCGGATCCGACACCAGCGCCGTTGCCCTGGCGGCGGCGCTCAAGGCCGACGTTTGCGAAATATACACGGACGTCGACGGCATCTACACCTCCGACCCGCGGAAGTTCCCCAAGGCCGTCAAAATGGCCCGAATCAGTTATGACGAGATGCTGGAGTTGGCAAGTCTCGGCGCAGGTGTAATGCACGGCCGTGCCGTCGAGTTCGGCAAGAAATATGACGTGCCGATCCACGTCCGCAGCAGCTTGAACGAAGAATCAGGAACATTGATTACACATGAGGTACCCCAAATGGAAGGCATTCTTGTCTCGGGAGCAACCATACAAAAGGATCTGGCCAAGCTGGCAATGATCGGCATCGACAACAAACCAGGCAACGCCGCCAAGATTTTTGCACATCTGGCCAAGGCCAAAGTCATCGTCAACGACATCATACAAACCGAAATCAGCACGGAAAAGGCGAACCTGTCCTTTACGGTCGCCAGCGGAGACCTGGCTGACGCAAAAAGAGCAATCGATGATATCAGCAACGAAGTGCACTGCCAGGGCGTCTTCGTGCGCGAGGACATCGCCGAGGTCTCAGTAGTCGGCGTGGGCATGAGATCACACTACGGCGTGGCGGACAAGATGTTCAAGGCGCTGGCCGACGCGGAGGTCAATATAGACAGCATAACCACCAGTGAAATCCGTATCAGTTGCATCGTCGATCTCAACGACGCCGAAAAGGCGCTTCTGGCCGTCTGCGAGGCTTTCGAACTCGACAAACCCGCTGCGGCAAGAACGCAGCCAAAATGAGTCGCGTTGCCGGTTGACGTACCGCCGCCAACGCATCTGGAGCCGCTTTGCATGGCCGCCAGAGAAAGACAACAGTTTGCAATGAGCAGGCGCCGGCGAAGTGCTATGTTTGTTCTGGTGCTGATTGCCGTTTCGATCGGCGTGCTGGTGGACCGGCATTTCGGCAGCGACGTTCGCACCGGGATCATCGAATATGCGCACCGCGGCCTGGACGGGCTGAAATATCACGGCAAGACCTTTGCAGTGGCCAACGTCGTTGACGGCGACACACTCGACATCGACGTCCCTGACGGACCCAACAAGTTCACTCGCATACGCCTGCTGGGCATCGACACCCCAGAGACAAAGGACCCTCGCGTCGAGGTGATGTTCTACGGCCCGGAGGCAAGCGCCTTTGCCAAAGAGCTTACGGAAAAGAAGCCCGTGCGCGTTATTCTCGACACCGTCGGCGACGTGCGCGACATATACGGGCGGCTTCTGGGGTATATTCAGCTCGACGACGGCCGAGTGCTCAACGAGGAACTCATAGTAAACGGCTTCGGGTATGCGGATCTCAGGTTCAACCATTCCCAATACGACCGCTACGTCGCACTGCAGCAGAGAGCCATGAATGCCCAGGCCGGCTTGTGGAGAGAAGTCAGTCGCGAGCAACTCCCGAGTTGGCTGCAGCGCCTCCGCCCCGATCTACCCGCAGACCATTGAGTTTTTTGCCGGTCCGGACTTTACAATGTCTGTACCCGCTCCTATAATTGCATGTAAGTCGACAATTATAATTGATTTTTTTGGGGAGATGCAGTCATGAAGTTAAGACTAATGGCTACTATAGCACTGGCGGCGATAGCGATCGGAACGGGCGGCTGCGTTATCGCAATCGGTAACAGTACGCCGCGCACCGAGTGCGGCACGGATTGCGCAAGAGCGGACGACAGCACGGTAATTGCCGAAATCGATGCCGCCTCGCGGCTGTTTTCCGATTCAGACAAGACCGACGTCTACATGGCAATTGCACGCCGGCCCCACCTGAGCGGTAAGGCACAGAACCACCTCGTCAGGTCGGCCATGAGAAATATCTTTTCGGATACTTCCAAGGAAAGTGTGCTTCTGGCTGTGATTGAAAATCCGTGTTTCAATGATGCCGGCAAAAAGGCAGTACTTTCCAATCTTAACTCGCTGTTTTCCGACAGCCGCAAGAAGCGTGTCCTGAAGGCGATTAATGACCGCGAAATGCAATTGCCGCCCGTGCAGGTGGAAACGACTGTCGAAATAACAGCCCAGACCGAAATACAGTGATCGCTGCGATGCGCTGGCCGGGAGTGTAATGTGACCAGATTAAAGAGACATTGGTGGCTTATTGCCCCGGCGGCGATACTGCTGGCTGTATCGGCACACGGGTACACTTACGGTCCTCAGGTCGACATCGGCAAACATATATGGAAGCGGCATACTATTGACGATTCATCGCGCGGCGCTGACGGCGTTCGGCTTGCCGACATCAACGGCGACAGCCTTATGGACATCGCCACCGGCTGGGAGGAAGGCGGCATCACCCGCGTTTACCTCAATCCCGGAGCCGCCAAAGCCAGACTGCCCTGGCCCGCCGTAACCGCAGGCATAACGCCCGACGTGGAGGACGCCGTCTTCGCCGATCTCGACGGCGACGGCGCTGTTGACGTCATCAGCTCATGCGAAGGCGGCACGCAAACCGTCTTTATTCACTGGGCGCCGCCGGAAAAGACGCGCCATCTCGATCCGCGGGCGTGGACGACCCAGGCCATCCCTGACAGTGTGGGCAGGACGATGTGGATGTTCTGCGTGCCCGTACAGTTCGACGCGGCACGAGGCCTCGATCTCGTCCTCGGCAGCAAAGGTCCCACCGGCATCATCGGGCTGTACGAGGTTGGCTCCCATGCGAGAGCTGTAAACGATTACCGCTGGCACAAGCTCTCCGACGCAGGCTGGATCATGTCGCTGGTCGCGGTTGATATGGACAATGACGGCGACCTGGACATCCTCGCCTCCGACCGAAAGGGAGATCTCCGCGGCATCCGCTGGCTGGAAAACCCCGGCGGCAAGAACCTGACGCAGCGTCAGTGGACCAACCGCTTCATCGGCGCACAGAATTGGGAGGTCATGTTTCTGCGATGCGCCGACCTGGATAGCGACGGGCTGGAAGACATCGTCGTCGCCGCAAGACAAGGCAATCGCACGCAGGCCATTCTGTGCTATTACCGCAAAGACCGCACGGGACTCAATTGGCATGAGATAACAATCCCCTTCCCGCTTGACACGGGTATTGCCAAGGGTGTTGCCGTCGGTGATATTGACGGCGACGGCCTCAATGACATTGTCTTCAGTTGTGAAGGCGCAAAAGACGGCAGATCGGGTGTCATGTGGCTGCGGCAGGAAGCGGACGGCGCATGGACGCCCGGTGAAATCAGCGGTCCGTCCGGAATTAAGTTCGACCGCATTGAACTGCTCGATCTCGACGCCGACGGCGACCTGGATGTCCTCACCTGCGAGGAGCAAGACAAAAACAGCCGCGGCCAAAAAGGCGGCCTCGGCGTCTTCTGGTACGAAAACCCCTTTGACAGGCGACAACCATGACAACCCTGTGTCTTATCCTCTCCACGATAGCGACCGCATGTTCCGCCTTGCCCCGTTCAGATCCGGCAGACATCGCCGACCTGGAGCAGACCCTCGAACCGATCCGGTGCGAGTTCGACCTGCCCGCCCTCGCCGCCGCCGTCGTCCACAATGGCCAAGTCATCGCCCTTGGCGCCGTCGGCGAACGCAAACACAAAAGCGGCATCAAGGTAACCGTCGATGACAAGTTCCACCTCGGCTCATGCACCAAGGCCATGACCGCCACACTCGTCGCCATGCTGGTTGAACAAGGCAGGCTCCGCTGGGACACCACCCTTGCCGAAGCGCTGCCGAACCTGCGGATGCTGGAGCCATACAAGTCGGTCACGATCGCTCATCTGCTCGCCAACCGCTCCGGCCTGCCCAACGAAAGCTGGCCTCAAGGCAAGACCTTCATGGACATGCATAACCTGCCGGGCACCTCGCGAGCGCAGCGACTCGCATACGCCGAAATGATCCTGAATCAGGAGCCCAAGGCCGCCCCTGGCGAAAAGTATATCTACTCCAACGCCGGCTTCTCCATTCTGGGCGTAATCGCCGAGGAGACAATGGATCAAAGCTGGGAGGCCATGATGCAGTCAATGCTGTTCGAGCCGCTGGGCATGAAAACAGCCGGCTTCGGCGCTATGGGCTCCGAAGGCCGCATCGATCAGCCCTGGCAGCACGTCTACCGCAAGGGGCTTCTCTTCGCCGGTAAGAAAGCCATCGCACCCGGCAGGTACAGCGACAATCCGCCCGTCATCGGCCCAGGCGGAATCGTCCATTGCTCTATGGCCGACTGGGCGAAGTTCATCATCCTCCACCTTGAAGACGGCGCGTATGACGGCCGCCAACTGATCAAACCCCAAACCCTTCAGCAGCTTCGCCGGCCTCGCTTCGGCGGGGATTATGCCGGCGGCTGGCAGGTCGCCGACCGCACATGGGGCGGAGGCCGGGTCTTCACACATTCCGGCTCCAACAACCAGAACTACGCCGTCGTCTGGATGGCGCCGCTAAAACGCTACGCCGTCCTCGTCGCCACAAACCAGGGCAGAGGCAACGAAGCCAAAGCCCTCGACAAAGTCGCAGCCACCCTCATCGGCGCCTTCGCCCCCGTAGACATCCGTCACGGCGAATAGTAATTGTGGCATTGTTTCATTCGGCGGTAGTTGCGATCTGTCCACTTGCGCGGCTCATTCGGGCGTGGATTGGCGGCCTTGTTCTCATAGATGCGCAGCTCCTGCTTGTTGAGCACGATGATCTCCTCCCGCCAGTCGCCCGTCACATCCGCCACGTACAGGCGATCCGCAACCTCCTTGAACACTTGCACGAATCTGCCCGTCAGCGGCTCAAACAGGCACACGTCGCCGCTCTTGTGCCGTTCGGTGGCGCAGGCCAACTGCTGTCTTTCACCGGTCCAGTCGATGGTATGGATTATCTCGACACCCGAAGCCGTCCACCCCTTGGGCGCAGCATCGTCCATAGCATATTCGAACACCATCTTGCCCGACGAATCGAACACAAACGGCTTCTGATGTTCGTTGTAGCGGGACCGACACCATATAAACACCTCATCCGAACCGGCCTTGAAACGCCCCACCGCGGCGTTCTGAGGCTCCTGCCTCTTGTAGTTCACGCGCCAGATCGGCCCGCCCATTCCAAGAAGCTGCACGTGGTTGGCGCCTTCCTCCAAAAGCACCACCTCCAGCCCCGGCAGTTCCGGCCGCACATCCGCCACAAACACACTGTCCATATGCCAGCCCGATGCCACCGCACGCGTAATCTCCTTGCCGTCGTGCGAAAGTATGTTCGCACCTAACACCTCGTCCCGCCCGTCGCCGTCAAGATCGGCAAGCCGCGCCCCATTGTGAGCGCATGATACAAAACCGTCCGTTGTCCACAATGGCTTGCCGCCCGCCAGAAGCGACTGCATCGAAAACGCCGCAAGATATCTGCCCGTGCGGTACCCCTTCGCATTGGTAGCCTGAAGGAGGATGTCTGTGTCCTTGCCCGTCCCGCGGAAATCGGCAATCATCGCCTGTTCCCACCGCTGGGCGCCTTCCGGAACGGCGGGCTTGGCCCGAGCCTTCTGTCTGCCGGTGGCGCCTTCGACAACGTGCAGAACGCCGTCTTTCGTCAGGAAGACCACCTCGCACCTGCCGTCCGCATCCACGTCGCCCGCCGCCACTCCCGGCCCGTGATGACCCGGCAGACCCTCGCCCTCGCTGGAGCCGCCCACCACAAGGTCGACCTCCAGTATCCATAGCTTGCTGCCATTGTTGGCATAAGCGGCAATGTGTCCAGGCACGGTTACCAGATAGTCCATCAGTCCGTCGTCATCCAGATCCGCCGCCAGAATGCCGCCTGCCGAATCGCCCGCCGCCGGAATGTCAAGCCTGATGACAAACGGACTTATCTCGTATGACAGCCCTGCCGACGCCCACAGAACAACCATGATCAGCTCAAAAACCAGCCGTCTTGCCGCCATTCCTCTTTCCTTTCGATTAACGTCATCAAAATGATTATGCATTTTCACGCCCTCATGTCAAGCCGAGCAGCACCCCGATGAACCGTACCGGTTGTAGGCTCAATTATCTGTTTGACAAGACCTGCTGCATGTGTCATATTAAAGGCCCGGAAGACAAAACGGTTTTCAGACAGGAGTAATATATGTTTGCGCCACGATCATATCTCTCCAAACGCTCCCCGCTGCATCTCATCATTGTCGTCGTCCTGCTGACCCTCGTTGCCTCAGGATGCTCCAGACGCAGCGGCTCCGACGACGGCAAGCCCAAGATCGCACTCGTGATGAAGTCGCTGGCAAACGAGTTCTTCAAGACCATGGAAGAGGGCGCCCGCGGCCACCATGCTGAGAACAAAGACGCCTACAATCTTAAGGTCGTCGGCATACGAAACGAAGAAGACGTCGCCCAGCAGGTCGATCTCGTCGAGATGATAATCGCCCAGGGAACGGATGCAATCGTGATAGCGCCTGCTGATTCCGAGGCGCTGATACCGGTGTGCAAGAAGGCCTTGGCCGCCGGCATCGTCGTCGTCAACATCGACAACAAACTCGATCGAGCCCGCCTCGAAGCTGAGGGAATACATATTCCTTTTGTCGGACCCGACAACCGCAAGGGCGCCCGTCTGGCCGGTGATTATCTCGCCGCCAGGCTCAACCCCGGCGACGAGGTCGCCATAATCGAAGGCGTCCCCAACGCCTTCAACGGCATTCAGCGAAAGGCCGGCTTCGAAGACGCAATCAAAGCCGCTGGCCTCAGACTTGTCAGCTCCCAGTCCGGCTACTGGGAAACCGACAAGGCCGCACAGTGCGTAGCCGCCATCGCCACCGAATACCCGAACCTCAAGGCCGTCCTCTGTGCAAATGACAGCATGGCATTGGGCGCCGTCGACGCCATAAGAGCCGCCGGCAAGGCAGACAGCGTTCACATCGTCGGCTTTGACAACATCGAAGCCGTCCGGAAACTCGTCAGGGACGCAAGAGTCCTCTGCACGATCGATCAGCACGGCGACCAACTCGCCGTCTACGGCATCGAGTACGCACTGGAGATACTCAATACAAAGGCCGCTCCCGCCGACAAGGAAACGCCCGTCGACCTCATCACAGCGGACACCCTCAAATGACGGATTCCGCTGCTGTTATACTCTCGGCTCGCGGTATCGCCAAATCGTTCGGTCCGGTCTACGCCCTGCAGAATGTCGACCTTGACCTGAACGCAGGGACTGTCCGCGCCCTCGTCGGCGAAAACGGCGCCGGCAAGAGCACGCTCGCCCGCATCATCGCCGGCACACACCGACCCGATGCCGGTGCGATGACCCTTAACAGCCGGCCCTATCGCCCCGCCGGGCGCACCGACGCACAGCGCTGCGGCGTCCGCATGGTCATGCAGGAACTAAACCTTTTCCCCACGCTCACCGTCGCAGAAAACATCTACCTCGAAGACCTCCCCCGCCGACTCGGCGTGATACGCCGCCGCCTGCTCAACCGCCGTGCAGCCGACCTCATGCGGGCAATCGGCCTGCACGATTTCCCTGTCGCCGAAGCCGTCGGCAACCTCAGCGTCGGCACCCGCCAGATGGTTGAAATAGCCGCCGGGCTCTCGCAGGACTGCCGCCTGCTCATACTTGACGAACCTACCGCCAGCCTCACCGACCGTGAAACGCAATTACTGTTCGATCAGATCCGACGACTCCGCGACCAGGGCGTGGCGATCCTCTATATCTCCCATCGCATGCAGGAGATCAAGCAAATCGCCGACTCCGTTACCGTGCTCCGCGACGGACGCATCATATCGACTCACCCAATCGAAACACTAACAATTGAAGAAATCGTTAATCGAATGGTCGGCAGAGACGTTTCCCATGCGCCGCCGCTTCGCTCTGCTGCCCGAGGCCATCTCGCGCTTCGAGTTGAGAACCTCTCCGCCGGACAAAAGGTGCGAGATATCAGCTTTGAGCTTCACTGCGGTGAGATTCTCGGCTTCGCCGGCCTCATGGGCGCCGGCCGCACAGAGACAATGCGGGCTATCTTCGGCGCCGACCCGATCACAGCCGGACAGGTTTGTCTCGGCCAGTCCGCCATACCGGTGCGCATCCGCCAGCCGCGACACGCCATCGCACAAGGCATCGCGCTCATCCCCGAAGACCGCAAAGAGCAGGGTCTCTTCCTGCCCCTGGGCCTTGACCGCAACATAGCCATGCCAAACCTCAGCCGACTATCACGCGCCGGCGTCATTCGACCCGCTGCCGAAAAGGCACTTGCCAAACACCACCTCGAAGCCGCCGCCGTCAAATGCGCTTCGCCTCACCAGCCCGTTCAAGACCTCAGCGGCGGCAACCAGCAGAAAGTGGTCATAGCAAAATGGCTCGCACGAAACTGCGATGTGCTGATCTTCGACGAACCAACACGCGGCATCGACGTCGGCGCCAAGTTCGAGATATACGCCACGCTTAATAATCTTGCTGCACAAGGCAAGGCCCTCATCGTCGTCTCCTCCGACCTGCGAGAGCTCATGTCAATCTGCGACCGAATCGCCGTCCTGTCCGACGGCCGTCTCGTCGCAACATTTGAACGTGAACAATTCTCCGAACAGGCCATAAACGCCGCCGCATTCAGCCGCCACACGCAGCAGCCTGCCCCCCGCGAGGCAAGGGAGGCTGCCGGATGAGACGTATACGACTCAACATCCCCGCATGGCTCACTGATTATCTCGGCATGACCGGCGCGCTCGCCCTGCTCCTGCTGGTCTTCGGGCTCACCACCGAAAACTTCTTCTCCAAGGCCACCTTCACCACGATCGCAAACCAGATCCCCGACACCACGATAATGGCCGTCGGCATGACGTTCGTCCTCATAATCGCCGGCATCGATCTGTCCGTCGGCTCCGTTATGGCGTTGTCGGGAGCGGTCCTGGGCGCTGCACTTGCAAGATACAATATCCCCCTGCCTGCCGCCTTCGCCGCCTGTCTGGCAGTCGGCCTCCTCTGCGGCCTGGCCAATGGCCTTATCGTGGTCGCCTGGTCCCTGCCCTCTTTCATAGTCACGCTCGGAATGCTCGAAGTTGCCCGCGGCGCAACCTATCTCGCCACCCAGTCCCGAACCCTCTACGTCTCCGACCGCCTCCAGATCATCACCGACACCAGAATCCTCGGCCTGGCTGCGCCTTTCGTGCTGGCCGTACTCATAGTTCTAATCGCACAGTTCGTCCTCTCAATGACCGTCTTCGGTCGACATATGGTCGCAGTCGGCACCAATGAGACCGCCGCCCGCCTCAGCGGTATTGCCGTCCGCCGCGTGAAGCTGGCCGTCTTCGCCATTTCCGGCCTGCTCTGCGGAGTCGCGGCGCTCATACACACCGCCCGCTACCAGGCCAATCCAAACAATGGAGTCGGCATGGAACTCCAGGTCATCGCCGCCGTCGTCATCGGCGGCACCAGCCTCATGGGCGGCCGAGGCTCCGTCGTCAGCACGTTCTTCGGCGTACTCATCATCAAGATCCTCGGAACGGGTCTCGCCGCCACAGGCGCACAGGAACCCACCAAGCGCCTTGTAACCGGCTGTGTCATCATCGCGGCCGTCGTCCTCGACTACTATCGCCGGCGACTGCGCAAGGCCGGCACGGAGGCCTCGCCATGAGCAATCGCATAGTCGTCGTCGGCAGTTCCAACACCGACATGATCATCAAGGTGCACACCATCCCCAAGCCGGGCGAAACCGTAATTGGCGGCCGGTTCTCCACCGCACCCGGGGGCAAGGGAGCCAACCAGGCAGTCGCCGCTGCCCGCGCAGGAGGAAACGTCTCCTTCATCGCTCGCGTCGGCAACGACATGTTTGGAAAACAGGCCATCGAAGGGTTCCGCGTTGATCGCATCGACGTCAGCCACGTCATCGTCGACCCGAACGCCCCATCCGGCGTCGCCTCCATCTTCGTCGACGCCCAAGGCCAGAACTCCATCGCAGTCGCAAGCGGCGCAAACGCAAACCTCTCGCCGCAAGACATCCAAAAGGCCGCCGACCTGATTGCCTCCGCCGACATCCTCGTCATTCAGCTCGAAACCCCCGTCGAAACCGTCGGCGCCGCCGCCCAAATCGCCCGCGACAGCAACGTAACCGTCATCCTCAACCCCGCACCCGCACAGCCGCTCGATGACGAACTCCTCCGATGCGTCTCAATCCTCACGCCCAACGAATCCGAAGCCCAACTCCTTACCGGAATACCCGTCGACTCCCCACAAACCGCTCAAAAGGCCGCCGACATCCTGAGGGCAAGAGGTGTCAAGGTCGTAATAATCACGATGGGCGAAAAAGGCGCCCTTCTGGCAACTGAGACTGCAAGCGCATTCATCGCCGCCTTCGAAGTCGACGCCGTCGACGCCACCGCCGCTGGAGACGTCTTCAACGGCGCACTCGCCGTAGCAATCGCCGAAGCAGCCCCCCTCCCTAAAGCCGTTCGCTTCGCCAACGCCGCCGCCGCTCTATCCGTAACAAAACTCGGCGCCCAGCCCTCAGCCCCAACGCGCACCGCCGTCGAACGCTTTATGAACGACTGAAGCCCAACACACCTGTTTACTGCCCCGCGCCCTGCACCAGACGTCCAGTCCGAAGCAATGCGAGTACAAGGCGGTTTCCTTTTAAGTCTCTTTTCGGCAGGCCCAGACTGCTTGAGTGCAGCATTTGTTCCACCTTCATTTCATCCCCAATCTTTCGCCTCGTTCAAGAAGGGCGATTGATTCGCGGACGCGTCGCTCTCTTGTCTCCGGACGCTACGCCCCGGAAAACCAGGGGAGGAACTGCGTCTGATAGGATGGTGCCAGTTGGCCAAAGAACCTCTTGGCCTTCTTGCTCTTTGCCAAAGCGCAATCCAGTTCTTTGGGTACGGAAAATGAAATCGATAGACGATCGGGTTCCTCCCAAAGGCCGGATTCCTTGGCTTGTCTTACTCTCGCGATACCGACCTCCGTCATAAGCCCCTGCTTCTCAAGCTTAACCACCCGCTTCTTATTTAAGGCGGACCATCGGCTGTTGGGCTTTCTGGGCGTGAGCTTCCTCAAATATCTCTCATCATCAAGCGTCTTAATGATACTGTCTATCCACCCAAAGCACAGAGCTTCTTCCACTGCCGCGTCGTATCCAAGTGAAGGCTTGCCTGTGTGCTTCTTATAGAAGACCAGCCAGATCCCATCGCTTCCGTTATGATGCTGATTCAGCCAGTCCCTCCATTCCTTGCGTGTTTTTACATAGACGTGATTCATAGTGCCCAAATCAGATCAGCTCCCTTGCTCATTTGGAGTAGACTTCACTCTACGCATTTTTCAGCCGGTGTCCCGCCCTAAAGATTGTATTCCTTTATCTTCCGGTAAAGCGTCCGTTCGCCAATCTCCAGAATCTTCGCCGCCTCCGCCCGGTTGTTGTTCGTCAACTCTAAGGTCCGCCGAATATGCTCCCGCTCCACCTCATTGAGCGACTTGCCCGCCAGCGCATCCTCCGGTGTCTCGCCTTCCAGTTCCAGCGGGGCCACCGCCCCCGACAGCCGCCGGATATGATGAATGTCCGCCGGAATATCCCGCACGTCCAAGGTATCCCCCTCGCACATCACTAACATCGTGCGCACCGCATTACGGAGCTGCCGAATATTGCCCGGCCAGTTATACCCGACCAGCACCTTCATCGCCTGCTCCGTGATCAGATGAATATCCGTTCCCGTCTCCTCGCACGCCTGCCGCAGGAAATACCCAAACAGCTCCGGAATATCCTCCGGCCGGTTCCGCAGCGGCGGCAGCGTCACGCTCACTCCCTTGATCCGGAAAAATAAATCCTGCCGAAACTTCTTCTCCTCCACCAGCTTCGCCAAATCGTGATTCGTCGCACTCACCACCCGCACATCCACCACCGTCGACTTATTCGACCCGACAGGCGTCACAATCCCGTCTTCCAGCACCCGCAGCAGCTTGGCCTGCATCGACAACGGCATATCCCCGATCTCATCCAGGAACAAGGTCCCCCCATCGGCCATCTCGAAAAGTCCCTTGCGGTCCGCCGCCGCCCCCGTAAACGCCCCCCGCGCATGCCCGAACAGCTCGCTTTCCAGCAGACTCTCCGCAAGTCCCGCACAATTCAGCGGCCGAAACGCTTTGCCCTTCCGCGGTGAGTTATTATGAATCGCCCGCGCCGTCAGCTCCTTGCCCGTGCCGCTCTCACCCTGGATCAATACGCTGATATTTGTCGGCGACACCCGCCGCAAGACCCGAAACACATGCTGCATGGCCGCGCTGCGGCTCACCACCCCCTCGAACACAAAGTCCTTGCCTAACACCATCGCCTTCCGTGCTGGAAGCGCCTTGGCCACCATCGCCCGCAACTGATCCACATCGATCGGCTTGACCAGATAATCGTAAGCCCCGCTCTTGATCGCCTCCTTGCACGTGTCAATCGTGGCATATGCCGTAATCAGAATTACCCGCACGTTCCGATCGTGCTCCCGCGCCGCACGAAGAATATCGATCCCATTGATATCCGCCCGCAGGTTCAGGTCGGTTATGATCAGGTCGATCTTCTCACGCCCGATTGCGTCCAGCGCATCGTCCGCCGTATACACCGCAAATGCCCGCCCGCACTGCTTCTCCAGCGCTTCGACGAGCACGTCGGCATGTTCCTTCTCGTCATCGACTACCATTATCGTCGCATCGTTGTTCATCTTGCCGTCTCGCTCTGGCTGACGGGAAGTTCAATGGTGAAAGACGTTCCCTTGCCCAATTGCGAATGCACATCGATCCGGCCTCCGTGTGCATCCACTATCTTGCGGGCGGTCGGCAGGCCTAATCCGCTGCCGCCCGGTCGCGTAGTATAATATGCCTCAAAAATCCTGTCCAGCTTGTCCGCCTCGATGCCGCCCCCCGTATCACTGACCTCAATCACTGCCAGATCGTCTCGCCTGTCAGTACGGATGATCAGCTCGCCCCCGTCCCGCATCGCCTGCTGCGCATTAATGAAAAGATTCAGCAAAACCTGCTTCATCACGGCCACGTCGATATCGCAAAACAGCGTGCCTTCCGCAAGACCCTGACGAATAGTAACCCCGTGCGACAGGGCCTGCGGACCGTAAAAATCCACCATCTCCTCGACAAGGACATTGACGTCCGCAGCGACCCGTTTCAACTCCGGCCTGCCGATATACCGCAGAAAATCTTCAAGTATATGTTCCAGCCTCTCGGTTTCCTTCTGGACAACCTCGATCTTGCGAAGCCAACGTGCATGCCCCTTCGCCTCGGCCGAGACGTCTTCGCCAAGCAGCTTGAGATTCACCTTGATGGTTGACAGGGGGTTCTTGATCTCATGCGCAAGTCCGCCGGTGAGTTTGCCTCATTCCTCGATCTGCCTGCTCTGTGTCTCGCTGCGGCTGCGCGCCCTGGCGCCGCTGCGCCGCATCACAAAACAGAAAGCGACCCCCGACGCGGCCGCGCCGACAATAAAACCAACTGCAAAAGAAGACAACCTTCCCCTCTCGATCAGCCTGTT
>JAWLHD010000024.1:0-3577 GCA_041690555.1 Anaerohalosphaeraceae bacterium | reverse complement strand
AATTGCTGGGCTATGGTCGGGATCCGCTGGCGCCGATCAAGGACGCGGTGACCACGGATGGCGATATCGTGGTTCCGATGTCGGCGGCCGAATTCCGGAAAACGCGGCTCACCGCCGAGACTCGTCCCGTCGGACGCGGCTCTTAACCGCGGGCCGCGGTGACGGCTCCTTTGTCTTCACCTCGACTATTTGCACGCTCTTGCCCTGGAGACCCTTGCCAGTCTCGAACTGCTCGTACTCGACCATCTGTCCGTTACGCAGGCATCGAAAGCCATCCCCGTCAATGCTTGTATAATGAACGAAAACGTCTTTACCCTCTTCATTGACGACGAACCCGAAGCCCTTCTTCGGATCGAACCACTTCACTGTACCCTTAGCCATATACGCCTCCCTACTCTGAACCACTGGCACACAGAAACAGCAATCGTAAACGGATTCTACCTCGTTTGCCGCACTCCTGCAAGAACCATCAACTGATGCGGCGCCCGCTCACAGACGCCGCATCGGCTCCCTGTTACTGGCCCCTCAATGTTTCGCAGGGGCTGCTGGCTTCTTGGGTGTCCCGCCGGCAAGTTCGATCAATGCCGCCTTGCGCGATAGCTTGAACCTGCCTTGATCGTCAATGTGCAGCAGCTTCACCTCGATAATATCGCCCACTTTGCACACATCCTCGGCGTTCTTCACGTATCCCTCGGCAAGTTCGCTGATGTGGCAAAGCCCCTCGACACCCGGGCTGATCTCCACGAACACGCCGAACTCCTTCACAGAGACAACCTTGGCGGTCTTATATATCTTGCCAACCGTCGGCGGCGTCGTCATCGACTCGATAATCTCGCGGGCCTCCAGATGTCCCTCTCCGCCAACGCAACTGATGCAGACCGTTCCGTCCTCTTCGATCTCGATAAGCGAACCGGTCTGCTCCTGGATGCTCTTGATCATCTTGCCGCCCGGGCCAATAATCTTGCCAATGTATTCCGGGTCGATCTTGATGCTCACAATCTTCGGTGCATACACGCTCAGCGCCTCACGAGGCTTGTCAATCGCCCGCGACATGATGTCCAATATCTTCAGACGGGCCTCTTTGGCTCGCCCAAGCGCCTCAACCATGATATCGTGCGCCAGTCCTTCGGCCTTGATATCCAGTTGGATCGCCGTAATGCCCTCGGTCGTGCCCGCCACCTTGAAATCCATGTCGCCGAAGTGGTCCTCGTCGCCGACAATGTCAGTCAGAAGCACGTGCCGCCCTTCTTCCTCGACCAGACCCACCGACACACCCGCAACCGCTGCCGCCACCGGAACTCCCGCGTCCATCAGAGCCAGACTGCCGCCGCAAACCGACGCCATCGAGCTGGAACCATTGGACTCCGTGATATCCGAAACGATCTTGATCGTGTACGGGAAGCCGTCCTCTTCCGGACGAACCTTCTCCAACGCCTTCTCGGCCAGAGCCCCATGACCGATTTCACGCCGACCCGGCCCACGAATCGGACGCACTTCACCCACCGAAGACGGTGGAAAGTTGTAATGCAGCATGAACGCCTGCCCGTACTCTTCCAGCAGGCCGTCGACCGTCTGCTCATCGCGGCCCGTGCCCAGAGTTACCGACACCAGAGACTGTGTTTCACCTCTCGTGAAAAGTGAAGAACCGTGTGCTCTCGGCAGAACACCGACCTCGCACTCGATCGGACGCACATCCGTATATGAACGCCCGTCCGGACGCCTGCCGTTAAGAATCATCTCGCGAACTATCTGTCGCTGCAGCGTTTCCGTAATTCGTCGCAGGATGCCCGGGGCGCATTTCGGCTCCCCGCCTTCCGCGGCCTCACAGAACTCCTTCTGAGCATTGTCCAGCACCGCTCTTGCGGCAGCGTTACGATCTGCTTTGCTCTCGATGGCGAAGGCCTCGCGAAGCGGACCCGTAAGCTTGCTCGAAACCTCCGCCAAAAGGGCGGCGTCGATTTCGCGAATATCCAGTTCCTTTTCAACGCCGCATTTGGCCTGCAGTTCCGAGATCAGGTCGCAAATCTCACCGACAGTCTTGTGAGCGTAGGCGATCGCCTCGGCGGTCTTCTCCTCCGAGACCTGCCGCGCGTCTACTTCAATCATATTGATCGCTTCCTTGCGGCCGCCCAAAATCAGATTAAAAGTGCTCTTTTCCCGCTCGGCATACGTCGGAAAAAGAACAAACCTGTCATCCACAATGCTCAAACGGCATGCACCTAACGGCCCAAGAAACGGTATCTTGCTGATCGACAGAGCGGCGCTTGCACCGATCATCGAAATCACATCCGGATCGTTGTCGCGGTCGGCGCTGATTACCGAAACAAGCACCTGAACCTCATTGAAATACCCCTCCGGAAAAAGCGGCCTGATAGGTCTGTCTATCATTCTCGCCGTAAGAGTCTCCTTTGTACTCGGACGACCCTCACGCTTCATGAAACCGCCCGGAAACTTACCCGCAGCGCTTAGTTTCTCACGATAGTCCACGCTCAACGGGAAAAAATCTATGTCCTCGTTCCGAGGTGGCGCAGTCACTGCCGTAACCAGCACCATCGTATCTTCACATCGAATGACAACCGCCCCATGTGCTTGTCTTGCGATACGTCCCGTTTCAAGGGATATGACTTTCCCCCCAATTTCTCTTTCTACCTTATGAATTGTAAACATATTCTTACGTATCTACCTCTTTCTGCAAAAATCGTCTCTATATACCCTTACACTCTTTCTCTGTCAACTGGCAGTGACCGTCCGCGGCTTTTCTGCCGCTGTCTCACCCGTCGGCTGGTTGTACAGTACAACGCCTGCCGCAATGCCCGCATCCCTGACTGAATTACTTGCGCAGACCAAGCCGCGAAATGATAGCGCGGTAGCGATTCACATCGCGATTCTTCACGTACTTCAATAAAGCAGATCGTGTTCCCACCATTTTCAACAGCCCCCGGCGGGAGGAATGATCCTTGCGGTGTTCTTTGAGGTGTTCCGTAAGCTCGTTTATTCGAGTTGTGAGGATGGCGATCTGGACTTCCGGAGACCCGGTGTCATTATCCGCACGCTTGTAATCCCCGATTATCTTGCTTTTGGCTTCCTTCGTCAACATACAAACCTTACTACCTTTCCACTGTTCCTTTCGGCAATTCTTATGCCCGCACAACAAACTTTCCTACCCACTCTGTAAACAATCGCGTTATTATACGGTCGCCACAGAGCTTTGCAACGTTTTTATCACCCGCATTTTCACCTTTTTTACGCGATTTGCCCAGCGTTGTTCCCATGTCCCCCGGCACAGAACCACCCCAACCAGTCCTTGTCGAATGCGAAGCACTTTTTTGCCTTTGCATTCCACTCCGAAACTCTATAATGCCCTGACCACATAAACATGAATCAGGACGATTTTGGAGACACAATGAGCCACCTTTTCATCAAAGATATCAAGCCAGGCCTTCCCCTTAATGAGATCTATATGGTCACACAACCGGTACTCCGCAATACAACCAAAGGAGATCTGTATATCGCCATGTTCCTTTCCGACCGCACGGGAAAGGTCAACTCGCGAATGTGGCAGGCGACCGAATCAATC
>JAWLHD010000023.1:0-18804 GCA_041690555.1 Anaerohalosphaeraceae bacterium | reverse complement strand
CAAACCCATCTACACCATCGCCGCAAGAAAACCAATGTAGCCAGGGATGCGCTTTCGTCATGGAAACGGCAAAAGGAACCTGTTCAGAAACGTTCGCTTCAGTACGATTCTTGCCTTGGCGACGATAACGGCTGCCCGGCCCTGAAACCTCTTTCCCGCCGCCGGCGTAACAAGATTCAGTCCAGAGGCCGGACGAAGCTCTTATGCGGAGACGATTGATGAATACACAGACAAATATGAAGGACAATATATTCGCTTTTCTTGCCAGTCACCCCGTCTTCTTTCTGGCAACTTCAGTCAACAACGAGCCCCGGGTGCGGGCGATGAGGCTCTACCACGCCGACAAAAACGGCATCATCTTCAACACCAGCACCGCAAAAAGCCTCCACCAGCAGCTCCGGAGCAACCCGGCAGTGGAACTTTGCTTCTATGACGACGAAGACGGCGTACAGGTCCGCATCCGCGGAAAGGCCCTGCTTGTTGAAGACCAAATGAAAAACGAAATGGCACAGGCTGCCCCGGCACTGGCGGCCGTAATTCGCACCCATGACCAAAACCAACTGGCCGTTTACCGCGTCTCGGAGTGCACTGCAAGAGTTTGGAAAACCGATGACGACTTCATCCCCAAACTCATGAGCAACATCGAACTATCAAGCATCTGGATGGCCATGTACAACGGCGCCCGCCTCTGATTTCGCAAGTTCTCATTGCACACGGCAACACGTATCTGCATGGCGCGGCGCATTTTTCCTTGTAATAAACCGCCTCGTGACGCGTCTATCAGTCAAACAGAAACGTGAAAACAGACCGAAGAAAGCGAGGTACATAGAATGTCGTACAACAGTCTTACATCAGGAAAATTCGCGGAAGAATTGTACTTTTTGATTATGGCCTCTCCGCTGAAAACCCGAATTCAATCACTCGGCGCCAAATATGGCCTTACGCCTGCTGCACTCAGATGCGAGGTCATCGCCTTCGCCGACGCCATCGGACGAAACGCTGATATTTCCATGCAGGAAACCGTATATGTGCCCCGACAAAACGTCGGCTGACGCCGCCCCATGCCCCATTGCACAATGAAAGAGGGCGCCCTCGCTTGGGGGCGCCCTCTTGTACTACTGTAATCATTATCGCCGGACCGCTGCTTTATTTTGCGCCGGCTTTCTTCGCCTCGTTCAGCAGTGCTTTGGCCCGATTTGCCAGGTCGGCGCTGCCTGCCCGACCGGCGGCCTTCTCCAAGGCCTGGGCAGCCGCCTGAGCGTGCCTGCCGGCATCGGGACCCTTCAGCAAGCCCTCGGCAATCGTCACCACTGCAAGACTCGCCTCATTCCTTGTGCCGGCGTCGTCCAGGTAAGGCGCCGCCATAGCCAGCGAATCGCCCGAGGCGATCTGACTGATCGCCCCCAACAGCAGGCGTTTCTCCTCGACACGCTGCAACCGCGGAGTTATGGATGCGAACCCTGCCAGCTTCTGCGCATCCGATACACTCTGCAACGGTATCAGCCTGATCGCTCCGCGGATGGCAAGTATCCGGGTCTTGGCATCAGCGGCTTCGGTCAGCTTGAGAACTTCATCCAACGCCTCCACCGTCGGCCAGCCGCACAGCAGCGAGACCGCTTCATCGGCGACAGTCGCATTTGCGTCCCTGGCAGCCGCTACAATCACCGCCAAGCCGCGCGAACCACCCGTCGTTCTCAGCACGCGCAGCAGCGCCGCCTTGTGCTCGCCCGACGCCTTGTCCGCAGCCGCACACAACTGCTCAACAAAGGATTCCGGAACCACCGCGGCAGCCAATGTCACGGTATCGTTCTCTCGAATCGTAACATTCTGCCGGACGCCTTCAACCGAGTACTCCACCTGCAACTGCTTGACTATTCCCTGCGCCGGATCACCGAAGTTGGCGTTGGAAGCCGTAATCGAAGGTGATCCGGATTCCACCATCTGCGCAACCTTCTTGGTAACGTTTGCCCGCCCGCCTTCGCCGACGGCGCCGTAGATCGCCTTGTGAACCACGACCTTGCCGGAACCCAGGCGCGCCTCCCGAGTGCATGCCGAACTGATCGCCCGCTCGGCCGCCCGAATCTCCGACCGACCCGACGCCTTCAGCAGCAGATCCACAAGCATCGGAAACTGATCAGGTCCCGTCAGCTCGCCCAACAACGCAATACTGGCGCTGCGAACCGATTCGTCATCGTCCCGGCTGGCCTTGAACAGTGCTTCGGATACGCCGCCCATGCGTCGCCGCCCGATCAACTCAAGCGCCTTCAACTGGCGAGCCGTTTCCTTCGATTGCAGCATGTCAAGCACAACGGCGTCGGCTTGCTCGCCGCCCATAGCAGCGAAGCTTTCCTGGGCTGCTCTTGCAATGTCGCCGTCATTATCGAACATCAAATCAATCAGCGGCGGCTGCGTTGCATCACCTATATCCGAAAGCGTCCTGATCGCCGCCAGCCTGACCGCCTTGGGGCCCGACTTCGCTGCGCCGTACACCGCCTCCAGCGCCGCCGGGTCGCTGCGCTGTGCCAGTGCCTGCAGGATCAGCAACTGATTATCCACCGGCGCATCCGCCAGCACCGCCGTCAGCGATGATGTAACTCGCGGGCCGGTCAATTCGTGTGTGGTCTTGACGGCCGCGGCAAACATCACATAGTCGCTGCTCTGAAGATACTCGCTGAGAAGCTGGCCGCGCGGCCGGCCCCGGCGCGCCAGTAACGCACCGCGCACACTGCCTGCACGGACGTGGTGCGGCGCATCCGACGTCCGAAGCAAATCATAAATCGCCGCAGCCGCTTCGGCCTGTTCCTTCTCCATCAGCTTTTCTGCACATCGCAGCATCCCCTCGTAACAAGACCATTTGCGATCCGCCGGTGCCGACGCCAGGTGCCCTTTGAGCACATTTGCCGCTTCCACAGTGCCAATGCTGCCCAGCGAGCGAGCCGCCGCTTCGGCAATGGATGCATCCGAAGCCGTCAACAGCTTGCCAAGAGGCGCCACCGCTCGCGCATCGCCCCGCACGCCGATACTCGTTATGACTCCAGCTAAGGGCCTGCCCTTGGCCTGCCCCAGCGCCGCCAGAAGAGCGTCGTCCACCGCCTTGTACGGCATCGGCTCAAGCGCATAACGAGCCATGTGAGACAGCTTCTCATCCGTCAGCAGCGACGCCAACGGCGCAACCGCCTTCTCTGTCCCAATGTAGCTCAATTGGCGACATGCCGTGACCTTGGCCTGGTAGTCCGCGTCCGATTTCAACACTCCAATCAGCCGGTCCATCTCCGACGCCGCCGGAACTGTCTGAGCACTGCAAGGCAGCAGCGACGCCAAAACCGCCATCACAATTATTACGATCAGTGAATTCTTTGACATATCTTTATTCCTTCCTAAGCAGGGGCAAGGCTCACTCGCCCGTCACTAATCAAAACACGCTCTCCTATATCGTCCACGGTTCCCGCATCGCCCGCACGAGGAAGCGATTGGCCTGGGGATCATTGACGAATTCTTCCTTTGCCGGATCGAACTTCACGTCGCGTTTCAGCCACATGCACACGTTGGCCGCATGGACGGTTGTCATCGTCCGATGCATCAAAACCTCGTTGGCAACCGCCGGACGCCGCGACTTGATGCAGTCCAGCCAGTTCCGCATGTGGCTCGGCGCACGCCCGGTACGCGCCAGGTAATCCGAAACGATCTTCCGGAAGTCCGAAAGCATCGCGGGCGATGAAACATCAGGCTGCGAGTAGCCGTCTGCCGCCGCGACCCACCCCTCGTCGCCCTCATACCGCACGCCGCACGAACCCCTCCACCATTTGTTGCCCCGCTCAAGAGTCATGATGACACCGTTGGAGAACCGCGTCTTCATCCCGTCGCCGCTTTCGTTGGCAACATAGCCGTACTCCACCGCAGAGCTGTGCTCCTGCCCTATGGCCTCCTGGCACTGGGCGAACGTATGGGCCCCCCACTCGCCTATGCATGATGTATGAAAATCATAGTGCCCTCTCCAGCCGCCACGGCAATATGCCGCGTTGTAAGGCCTCCAAGGGCAAGGCCCTAACCATGCATCCCAGTCCACCTCGTCCTTGGGCGGCAATGGCTGCTCCGGCAGCCAGTCGTGCCGCATCTCAGCCGCGTCCCACGGCGCAATGTGCGCACGAACCGTATGGACGTTGCCCAAATGCCCAAGTCTCACCATCTCATTGCAGAAGATGAAATTGCCTTCGCTGAGACGCTGCACACCCGTCTGGTAAATCCGTCCATAGCGTTGTGCAGTCTCAACAACTCCCCGCCCCTCCGCAACTGTCATCGAAGACGGCTTCTCGGAAAAGACGTCCTTGCCCGCGCGCATCGCCATGATCGAAGCAAGTGCATGCCATCGGTCGCCCGTGGTCACCAGTACGGCGTCAATATCGGTCCGCTCCGCCAGGAACTGCCGCATATCGGCATATAGAACGCAATCCGTATTACCGTAGTGAGTGTCCACCGCCTTCTTGACCGACTCGCGCCTGGCCTTCTGCGGATCGCAGGTCGCCACGAACTGGACGTCTGCTTCCGGCAGCATCCACCGAAGATCGTGCATGCCGCGGTTGCCGATGCCGATGCCGCCTACAATAATCCGCTCGCTGGCCGGAACCCGGCCGTCCCGACCCAGCGCCGACGCCGACACTACAAACGGCGCCGCGGCAGCGGCCGCAGTCCCGCGAAGGAACATACGACGTGTTAGCCCAGATCTCTTCTGCATAATTACCTCCCGATGATTGAGTGAGTTGTACCCTCGTCCAAAACCGTTCTCAATGAAGCAGTCCGCAATCGGCGATCCGCCCGTCCGGCAATCACGATCCGGACAAAACAATTTCTCCATTTTACCTTTTCCACGCAACGCCGTCAAACCTTTCCAACTGCGGTGTTTTGCGACACTCTGACCGGTTCCCCCCGAGACAATGCTCCAAAAAAGGCGCTTTTGTACGTCAAAATTCCTCTTGACCGGGACGATATAATGCTGTAATCGCAGAGAGGCTGTGTAAACGTTCAAATCCGTGGACGCCCGTTACGCAAAAAGGCCAAAAAATGTATCAGGACAATGAGATCATCATGCTTATTCTGGGTCTCAGCGTCTTCATTTTTGTCATTATTCGCCGCCATGAAGTCATTCGTATCCCTGTCGCTGGCCCGCTAATGGCCTCTTTTGCCGTTCTGGTCGCGGCATACCTCTTCACTGTTCTGGAGGGCCCGTTCTATCCGCGTCTGTTCAACCTCATCGAACATATATGCTATGCCGTAAGCTCAATCCTGCTGGCTGTGTACGCCTATATCGCTTTTTTTCGTCGAAAGGGCCTCCGGTGACCACACTTAGCATAGTTGACGCCCTGGCACTGCTGGCGACATTGGCGGCCGCACTTTTCATCGCACTTGCGTGGAAAAACATTCCCCGCGACGTTGCAGTACTGTTCACAATGATCCTGGTCGTGGTGCTTTATCGAAATCTGAGCAACCTCCTTGAGTCTGCCGCCATAACGAATGCTCTTGACACTCTGGAGGATAACACAGAGGTGTTTTTGCCGGTATTCTGGGGCTTCCTGCTTTATGCGCTCGGACAGCAGGTTGACAAAAAGGCAAGAGCCGATCTGACCGCCTCCCTGGCAATGAGGAACAAAGAACTGCAAAGCATCGTTTACGTGGCGTCTCACGACCTGCGTTCGCCGCTGGTCAACGTCCGCGGCTTCAGCAATGAACTGGCCTCAAGCTGCTCGCATCTTGCCGAGTTGCTCGACAATCCTGACCCCGACGAAGAGACTCGCACAAGAATCGCTGCCATCCTCAAAGAAGAAATACCCGAATGCCTCGGTTTTATCGAAGCCGGCGCCGGAAGCATGGACAGAATCATCGACGGCCTCCTCAAGCTCTCCCGCGCAGGGGCAGAAGAGATCGATATACATCCACTTGACATGAACCACCTCATCCTGGGTATACGGCAGGCCCTGAGCTATCAAATCGAACAAAAACACGTCGCCTTCACCTTGGGCGATTTACCACCCTGCCTTGGCGACGAAAGCCAGGTCGCCCAACTGTTCTCCAATCTCATAGACAACGCCATTAAGTACCTCGACAACAGCCGCCCCGGCCGAATAGCTGTTACAGGATGGCAGGAACTCGACCGTGCGGTTTACTGTGTGACGGATAACGGTATCGGCATCGCCCCGGAAGACCACGAAAAAGTCTTCGGAGTCTTCTGCCGCCTGCACCCCGACAAACCCACACCGGGCGAAGGTCTGGGCCTTAATATAGTCTCACGAATTCTGGAGCGACACAAAGGCACAATTCGACTTGAGTCGAAGCCCGGCCAAGGCGCCGCCTTTTACGTGTCTCTTCCAAGGCCCTGAACTGAACCCGAATTCCCACCCGGGTTTTCGTCATCCCGCATATATAATAAAAATACCCACTCCACCCTCAGGGTTTAACCCTACTTTAACCGCCATCTCACAAGCCGCTAACAAGCCTCCGGTATAGAAACTCCTGCCGGGATACTTCTGAAGGTCGGCTTTGGAAGTCCTCATCCAAAATCGTATACTGGAGGTAAGAAATGCGCAAGATTCTTGTGGTTCTACTGTTGGCATTGGCAACCTCGTTTGCCGCTAATGCCGAAACCGATGAAATCCGAGAGTTAAAAAAGGAGATCGACAAACAGTACGACCTGCTTCTCAGAATGCAAACCCGCATCGCGGAGCTTGAAACCGAGGTCGAAAAACAGCAGGTCGCCGCCCCAAAGCCTATCAGTTGGGCCGACAACTTCAAGCTCAGCGGCGATTTTCGCTACCGTTATGAAAGCATCCAGGAAGAACGCGACGGCAAAGCTGACACCAACCGCAACCGCATCCGCGCACGTCTCATGCTCGAAGCTTTCATAAATGATGAATGGGACTTCGGCCTGCGCCTCGCAACTGGATCCGCCGATCCCGTTTCCACCAACCAGACACTCGAAGACAGCTTCTCAAGCAAGCCGATCTGGCTCGATCTGGCATACGCACACTACCATCCCCAATGGATGGATGGACTCGACATCTATGCCGGTAAAGTCCCCAATCCTTTCTACAAGGTCGGCGGCAATCAGCTCATTTGGGATGACGATCTGAACCCTGAAGGCGGCTCGCTCAAGCTCGCATCCAAACTCGGCGCAAATGACATGCTGTACACCAATCTCGGCATATACTATGTCGACGTCGATCGCGCCGGCTCCAACCGCGTGGACAGCTCACTCTTCGGCATACAATCCTACTTAAAGCATGACTTCGCCTCCGGAGACTATCTCATCGCCGGTGCAAGCTACTATGACTACGGCAACCTGAAAGGTCGCAGCGGCCTTAAAGGAACATGGAGTTCCTCCAATTCGCTCTTCGGCAATACTGCTGCGGCGCCCAACGTCTTCGCCAGCGACTACAACATAGTGGAAGTCTTCGCCGAGTACGGCACCAAAGTAGGCGAACTGCCCGTTGCGGTCTTCGGCGACTACGCCAAAAACATCGCAGCTTCCACGTCCAAGGACACAGGCTGGCTTATCGGCGCAAAACTCGGCAAGGCCAAGGCGCCCGGCTCATGGGAACTGGCCTACAACTACCGCGATATCGAGGCCGATGCCGTGGTCGGCGCCTTCAACGACAGCGACTTCATCGGCGGGGGAACCGACGGGCGAGGCCACCAATTCGGCATCACCTACCAGCTTTCCAAAAACGTCCAGGCCGCACTCTCCTACTACCTCGCCGAAGAAACCCGCACCAGTGGCCGCGACGATGACTATAGAAGACTGCAACTGGATTTGAAATACAAATTCTGACTCTCCCCAAAGCAGAACTTGCAGGCAAACGGCTGTCGGCCTCGTGGGCGGCAGCCGTCCTGCTTTAGAGAACTCTGCACCTGGCAGATGCTTTGATCTTGGCTATGCCGTTTTCTACTGCGATCCGGCCTTCGGCAAAGATTCGGATGGCTTCAGGGTAGGCGATGCACTCCTGCTCGAAGACCCGCGCCGCGAGATTGTCGGGATCATCGTCAGGTTTGACCTCACAGCACCGCTGGACTATGATCGGACCCTTGTCGTACTCGTTGGTGCAGAAGTGAACAGTGCAGCCGCTCACCTTGCAGCCCGCCTTCAGCACCGCCTCGTGGACATGCCGGCCCCACATGCCCTGCCCGCCAAAGGACGGCAGCAGCGCCGGGTGAATATTCATAACGCGGCTCTCATACTCTTTCGGGATATGCCAAAGGCACAGCCACCCCGCCTGGATCACAAGATCGACGCCCGCCGCATTGAGTGCCTCGCCGATCCGCTGACTGAACTGTGTAATGTTCGCATAGTCCCTCTTGCGGACAACCACAGGCTCCAGACCCAAACCGCGGGACAGTTCGACCCCTTTAATGTCGGAGCGGCTGCTGATGACGACGGCAATCCTGGCGTTTAATCGGCCGGCATCTATTTCCTGCTGAATATTAAGCATGGTTCGACCGCCGCCGCTGAGAAGAATCCCCAAACGCAGCGGCGCACCCGCCTGCGACGACGCCGAGGCTGCGCATGACTTCAGTTCTACGTCTGCGCGGGCATCCATTGCGCGATTCGCAAGTTTGTCCGCGGCGGCGTTTCTTTCTCGCGGCACGTGGCAAATGCGCCATTTCTCAAAGTCGCACAGAAGCCGCGTACATTCCGCAAAGAGCGGTTTGAGGTTTTCGCTCTTGACCTTGTACCGACCGCCGATCTGCCGAGCCATGAGTTCGCTGTCGGTGTAGACTGTAACCCCCTTGGCGCCGAGGTCGCGCGCGGCGGCCAGCCCTTTGACCAAGCCCGTGTACTCGGCAACGTTGTTCGTGGTCTCGCCCAGCCAGAGCCCCTTGCCTCCCATGCACGCGCCTTTGGAGTCCGACAGAACGTAAGCCGCCGCCGCCGGACCCGGATTGCCGCGACTGCCGCCGTCGGTGTGTATGATGACATCCTGTTGCACGGTTCTCATCCTCGACAAAAAGAGCCGCCCCCCAATTGAAAAACAGTTCCTGCCCCCCGACCCATGCCGCTAATCATGTTCTTCGGAGAGGATGAGAATACGGGTACAATTGGAACACCGGATAATCTCGTCCTTGGTCATCAGCCGATTGACGATTTCGGCAGGCAGCCCCATGAAACACCCGCCGCAACTGTAAACATCGACTTTTTCATTCTGCTTGCCCGCCACTGCAAGAGCTTCGCCGTCGTAAGTATCCGCCACGCGATTGAACACCTCCAGCACCTCGGACGCCACGTCCTTTGCGGCGGCATCCCATTCGACCTGGATCTGTTCGACCTGGGCTTCGAAATCCACTGCCTTTGTTTCGGCGTCTCGTCGAACGTCTTCGAGCTGCTTTTTCTGTTGTTCGATCTGGGACTGCAACTCCGTACAGGCAGCCTCATCGGCTTCGACATTCTTCATCAATTCGAGTACCTGGTTCTCGATCTTGCTCGTGTCGGCTTTGGAGGTGTTCAGTTCGGTGAGGATGGCCGAGTATTCCTTGTTCGTCTTGGCCATGTTGAGGTGAGCTCTCAATTTGGCTATCTTTTCATCTCGCTGCTTCAATTCCAGTTCCAGGCGGTCCGCCTGAATACGCGTCATCTTTATCTCCTCCTTTTTGGCCTCGAAGCCGCTCTGGAGGGTTCGCAACTGGTTTTCCTGAAAGATGACCGTTCTCCTGCATCTGGAGAGTTTTGATTTCGCTGCCCGGAGGCGGTTCTCAATACTTTGCAGCTTAATCAGCGCACTTAATACTGGTCCCATTAAGACTCCTTTAACATTCCGTGTCTCCCCGTTTGCTGGCGCTATTATGTTTGCAGGCAAGGCAATCTTCAACAAAAATCTCATCATTTTGCCTTCCGCATCCTGAAATCAGTCGCCTGCCAGTCCGCCTTCACAACAAAATCCATTAGAAACTTTGTTTTTGACCTGCGTTCGTTATAATCGGGGCATGGAAACAATTGATCTGCTAAAAAGAATGATCCAGGCCCGATCCACCGCCGCCGACGGTGAACTAAAAGCCGCACAAGTGCTGGTTGACTACTTTCAGGCCAACGGCCTGACTTGTCGTTTGGATGTATGGGACGATAACCGAGCAAATGTTACCGTGCGCTTGGACTCGGGCAAGAACCGCCCTGCGTTGTTATTCGCCGCACATCTGGATGTCGTCCCGCCCGGCGAGACGGCCTGGCGCTTTCCGCCGTTTGAGGCAACCGAAGAACACGGCAGGATCTACGGACGAGGTGCGGCAGACATGAAGGGCGGACTGGTCGCCGCCGCAGCGGCGATCGTTGACGCCGCCCGAAACGGCACGGCGCTTCAGGGTGATATTGTCTTCACGGCCGTCGCCGGCGAGGAAACCGACAGCAGCGGCGCAACGCGATTCGTCCGCCGGCATGCCGAAGAACTGGCCGGAAAGCTGGCCGGCGTTGTGATTTGCGAACCTACGCGGTTCGACGTTATCACCGCACACAGGGGTATTCTCTGGCTCAACATTACCACCGCCGGCAAGACGGCTCACGGGTCCATGCCGCACCTGGGCGTCAATGCCATTCTCAAAATGAACCGCCTGCTTGATCGACTCGGAAGCCTTGAGATTCCGCACAAGCCCGACCCTCTCCTGGGCGGCTGTTCGATGAGCGTCAATCGAATCGAAGGGGGTAAGGCTGCAAACGTAATCCCCGACCGGTGCACAATCGAAGTTGACATCCGCACACTGCCGGGCCAGGAGCACGGCGCAATCATCGCCGAATTCGAAAAGGTCTTTGCCGAGCTCAAGGCAAGCGATCCTCAATTTGAGGCTCATGCGTCCGTTCTCAGGTCGGCCAACGCCCTGAGGACCGATGCGAATTGTCCGTTTGTGCGGGCTTTTCTGGAAGTTACCCGTGTCGCAAAGCCCATAGCCGTGGGTTTCACCACTGACGGGCCCCATTTCGTGCCGCTCGATGCGCCGATTGTCATCTTCGGACCCGGAGACCCCGCCGTGTGCCACCAGCCCGACGAATACATCGAAATCGCCGCCGTTGAGGACGCCCGCCGCCACTACGCGTCCATCATCCAACGATTCCTGACCTGACCGGCAGTCAGCGGATACTGACGGTTCCCGCACCGGGCAGCTTGAAGCTCATGCAGCGATCGCCTTCGAAGAACACGATTTCATCCGATGGCACTGCGTCAATGCCCAACGCCGTCTCAATTTCGATAGAGGTCGGTTTCTTGTCTAAGCCGGTGATCAGGAGATAACCGCCCGGCAAAATGTCGACCGTGAAACGAACCTGTTGGGCGTCTTCACAAATACCTGCGATCGCCCCCGGTGCATGGATGAACCATTTGCGCTGGGGCAGTTTCTTGATATCGTAAAGCTTCCCCTTGCCGAAGGCTTCCCCGACGTGTGCGCCGACCGTGCCGGGATTAATAGCCGGACCGTCGCTGACCTGATCCCGGAGGTGGAAAAAGTCCGGCAGCAGACCCTGCCGGTCATTGTCGGACACAGGCCACGTCATTTGCAGACCGGCCAACGTAATGCCCATGGCAATCGTCAGCCATGGTCCTTCGAGATCAATCTCAGCAAGCTCGTACAAGGCCGATGCATAGACAAGGCCGCACCACTGAACCGGCAGGCCGAACCAGACTGGCGCGACCCAGTTGGTCGCCCCCAAAACCGCGATCGTCGCGTAGGGACCCACTTCATGCTCGGTCGGATTGTCCAGGTAGACAAACGGCACGCCCGTCCACGCCCAGTATCGCGCTTCGTCGAGCAGGTCGGCTCGGTCCGTCAGCAGAAAACCCAAAACATACGCCTTGACCAGATAACCGCTGGCAAGAATGTCCGGAGTGTGCAGCGGCATCTCCCAGGTCTGCGCCCCGCGGGGGACGGTGTTGCGGTATTGCACGGTTTGCTTATCAAGCAGCGCCACTGCCTCCCCGATCAACTGCTTATCGCCACAGAGCGTCGCGGCCTCGAGTATTTCAACCAGTGCGCGGGCGCCCAATCCGTTGGCGTGGTTTTCGTAATGGGTCCGCCCGTAGTCTCGCTCGCCTGCTTTATAATGAATCAGCCCCTTCTCATCGAATCGGCCAAGCTGACTGCGGGCCTGTCGCTGCCTTTGCGAAACATACTCCGCAACCCGCCCAAACACCAGCGGCCCGTTCGGAGGACGAACGTGCGAAACACCGCTGCCGAACGTATCACCCGCACGCAGTTTGCCAAGGGCGTTATCTCTTTCGTCCAGCAGGCGTTTGCGCAAAGCGCTACTCGCTGTCTTGCCCGCTAACCACGTCATGTAAACCGCCGCGTCGGCGGCCGGCTGCGCCCTGAAGCTCTCACCCCACACCGCATGTCGAAACAACCCGCCCTCGTTCGCCTTAGAGTCCAACCACCCGTGCGCCAGCAAATCCACCGCACCTCCGAAGCCGCCCTCAACCCGCGGCAGCGAAGGCAGAGGACGCACGGCAAGATAATCCTTCACCGCCGGCACAATGGACTCCCCTTTGCCGCCGATAATCGTGATCGTCGTCTTTATCGGCTCGTTGGCCCTTATTGCAAACGGCGCGTACGCCGCGAAGTCGTTTTCAAAGCGGAGGCCCCCGACCGCGGGCGCCGAAAGCTCCATCAGATGCAGGCCCGAATCGTAAACCCGGTCCGGCGAATCGAACGTCGCCGAAACCATCGCCGACCGCTCCCAGATCACGCCGATATACCGACCATCCTGCTGAATCGCCATCATCGGAATCGTGATCTTCACCGGATCCGGCGTCGAACGAATGTGGTTTGGCTTGGCAATGTCGGCATCGGACGAACTCGGCTCGTCGCAAAGGTATTCAACGCCGCAGAAAACCGCCTGATTCTTCCTTGTGCCGAGCTCGGGATTCCCGGCAAAGAGCGTCAGCCAGGGCAGCCGAACTGCCTCGCGGTCCTGATCGACCGTGACCGCGGTCTCAACGTGTATCGCGCCGACGCGCTGGTCGACTGCAAACTTCCTGACTACCTTCCACACAGCCCCGTCTGTGTCTTTCAGCGTGGCGGTTACTGCCAGTCGAACGTCATCAGGACGCGCCGCTAAACGTCTTGCACTAACGACCTGTGCAGCACCAAAGTTAAGCCATCGAAATTCGGCGTCTTTGAAATAGCCGATGAATGGTTCATGATACCCCTGCGCCATCACTCGTCCGCCCACCCTGATGACAAAGTCGTCATACCGATCGCCCATGTACTCAACGGAGATTTCGCCCTGACGCACCATTGCCCTGACCGGCCCGGTGGTGTCCACGGGCGACGGTTTAACCGGCACGGGCGCCGCCGGCCGACTGAGCGATTCGACCTTGATGGACCGCACGACAATCCGCCCGGAATTGTGTGAAGGGTCCAGGCGAAGACGAGTACCCGGCCCAAAAGGCATGTTCGCAAATACGGTGTAGGTATGAAACTCGCCGTCGTTGTTGATGCTGAAGCGGACCGCATCGGAAGCCTTGAAGGTCCTCCCGTAGAAAAATTCGCCCGCGCGGTCGGCCCAGGACTTCATCTCGACTGTGATGCGGATCAGCGTCCCCGCCGGGTAGTCCACGGCGGGACCCTCGATCCATGGATCGATACCCGTCGCGACGACCAGCAGACCTTCAGGCGTCGAACGGACCCGCTCGACACGCTCATTGCCTGACCAGCCGTGCGTACCCGTCCTGAAGTCCCATTCGACAATCGTCTCGGCTCGCAACCCGTTGGTCAGGATACCCGCAAAGGCAAAGACCAGTACACAGCAGACGTTTCGTGATACGCTTGTGGTTTTCATCATAGCTCCATGTTCAATTGTTAACATCGCCGCGGCCGTCTCTACCCCGCAAATATTGCTGTATCTCCCCGACAAACTTCTTGCCGTATCGTCTTCCTTTTTCGCGCCCGACACCGTGAACGCACAAAAAGTCCTCGGGCGTGCAAGGCCTGCGGCGAGCCATATCTCGAAGCGCCGCGTCACCGAATATCACGAATGCGGGCACGCCTAAGGCTTCAGCCAGTTCGCGGCGGACCCCGCGCAGATGCTCAAAGAGCCCCCGGTCGACTTCATGCCATGATTCCTTGGCAACCCTTGCCGTCTTTTCCGGTCCGGCCGCGGGCTTCAGAAGCCGAGGCGTCTTGCTGCCTCTAAGGACCTGCCAGCCCGCCTCCGTAACCTGCACGACATTGTATTCACCCGACTTCCTTGCGTACCCCTGCCCGACGAGCTGCTCTATCCACTGACATACGTCGCGAAGGCGGTACTCCGAGAGAAGGTCGTAAGTGCTTAGCTGATCGTGTCCCAGTTCAATGATGCGCTGATTCTTCGACCCGGTCAGCACCTGCGCAACATGATATGTTCCGAATCGCTGCTCGACACGAACCATGCACGACAGAATCTTCTGGGCGATGACCAGGGCATCGTCAACCTGATCGACCTCGTCGAGGCACACGTCACACGCGCCGCAGTTCGGCTTGTCGAGCTTCTGCCCGAAGTAGCGAAGTATCGCCGCATGGCGGCATTCGGCGCTGTTGCAGAAATCGTACATCTCGCCAAGCTTGTCCACCGCAATGCGGGCGGGCTCTTCCTCCATCTGCCCCAGAATCCGCTTCCACGTATGATAATCGCCGCCGGAGTGAAACAGGCAGCACTCCGCCTCAAGACCGTCCCGCCCCGCGCGGCCGCTCTCCTGCTGGTAATGCTCAATCGACTTGGGCAGGCCAGTATGTATGACGTACCGAACGTTGGACTTGTCAATGCCCATGCCGAAGGCAATGGTCGCCACGATAGTATCGACCCTTTCCTTGATGAAGAGGTCCTGGTTCCTGCGCCGCGTCTCGTCGTCCAGCCCCGCATGATAGGGCGCCGCCTTGTAGCCTTTCTCATTCAGTGCCGCACAAAGCTCATCCACGTCCCTGCGGCGAATGCAGTAAATTATGCCGGATTCGTTCTTGTGCCTGTCGAGAACCGCGCAAACCTGCTTGATGCGATCAGTCCGGGCCTTCACCCGATAAACAAGATTTGGCCTGTCAAACGAGCCCACAAGCAATGTGGGTTTGTCCAAATGAAGCTGCTCAACGATGTCCCTGCGGACATGCTCCGTTGCCGTAGCCGTGTAGGCATGTATCGCGATATTGCCCAGGCACTTCTTGAGCTGTCCCAACTGCCGATATTCCGGCCGAAAGTCATGACCCCACATGCTCACGCAGTGCGCCTCGTCGATGGCGATCATTGCCGGCTTGATCCGCCCAAGATATTCCGCAAAACCCACCGACATGATGCGCTCCGGCGACAGATAGAGTATCCTGAGCTGGTTGCCTGCAAGACGCTTGAATATTTCATCGCGCTCAATCTGGTTCAGCGAGCTGTCCAGTCGGGCCGCCTCAATGCCGCATTCGATCAGCGCGTCGACTTGATCCTTCATAAGACTGATCAGCGGTGAAACGACAACAGTCAACCCCTCCATCGTCATTGCGGGCGCCTGATAGCACAGCGACTTGCCCCCGCCCGTCGGCAGGACCACCAGCGAGTCCCGACCGCTTGACGCGCTGAGCATCGCCTCCTGCTGCAAAGGCAGAAAGGAATCGTAACCCCAGTATTTCTTCAGTACGCTCTTGAGCTGCTCAATCACGATCCTGCTTCTGTACCTCAAAAACATGGTCGCCGCTGCCGACGCTATCGACAACGATAAAGTTGCCCTCGATTGTACCGGTTGTCTTCGCATTGTCCACAACGATCGAGCCGCTTCTGCTCCCAAATGACGGCACACAAACACGTGCAGTGGTATTGGCGGGGACGTTGACGCCCATGAGAAAGCTGCGGTCACTCTCCTTGAAGCCAACTATGACGGTTCCCTTGATCGTGGGAAGATTATAAGTCGCCCTCTGGAGGCCGCCGGGCTGCGGTTTGATCTGGATCTTTGCAAAGCCAGGCTCCATGGGGGTGATGCCCATGAGGCCGAACGGGATAATGTTGGCCGGCGCAGCACCCCATGCGTGATTCCAATCAAGATTGTTCTTGTACTTCCAGTCCCAGGCTTCGAGCGTGATTGTCGAGCCGATCGCCATCATGTTGTGCCAGCTTCGGTCATGCGTGGCGGTCATGAGCTGGAGGGCATACTCGCCTTCGCCTGCGGCGTAGAGCGCTTCGAGCAGATACTGGGCGCCGTACACGCTGCACTTCATGCCGCGAGATTTGATGAATCGCACGACGCTTTCGACGCGGTCGGGCGGCACCAGACCGAAGGCCAGCGGGAACATGTTGGCGTGGAGGGCGGCATGGGTGGAGCCCTCGCCGTCGATGTAGACGCCGCGCTCGGCATCGAACAGTTTTTCGTTAAAGGTGGCTTTCACAAGTCTCGATTGCATGCCGAACCGCTGTGCGTCGCCTGCATGGCCGAGCCGTTCTGCGATGTCTGCCATGATGCATAATACACGGTAGTGCAAGGCGTTTACAACAGTATTGACCGCAACCATATCATAGCGATCGCGCTCGCCATATTGCTTATTCGTCGTGAACGACGCCGGCGGCCAGTCGACCAGATCGCGCGGCTTCTCTTTGAGGTGAATCGCCCGCAGCAGTTCATCGGTAACCATTCCCGTGTTTACGCTGATGAGGCCGTCCGGCCGGGCCAGCGCGATGAGGGTCTTGGCCTTGAGGTCCTCATAATACGCCTCCATTGATTCGGCATTGCCCGTCCACATATAATCAGCCCAGGCCATGAGCACGGAATGCATGATCCATTCGGTCGGCCAGGTCGGGTGCTCGATGAGGTATTCGTGGCTGAAGCGGGCCATGGTGTACTCGCGGTCGACGGCGTAGTGGCACAGTTGGTTGATGTAGGCGTCGGCCTCATACGGAATCCGCTCGCGGTCGCCGTCGACGTAGACGCCGCAGAAACTGGTGGCCTTAATGCTGTACTTGCACAGCCGCCAAACGCGGTCCAGTATTCGGTCCGAGTTACAGACGAACAAGGATGCGTTATCGTTGAAATGATAATTGATGGCGATCTGCGTTACGCTCTCCCGGGTGAGTTCAAACGGGCAATTGACGATTTCGCAGTAGCGAAAGGGCAGTACCTCACCGATATCCGCAGGCATCTTGATTGCCGCCGAGCCGGTGTTGCGTTTGTCCGGAGGGATAGCCACAGTGTACGTGTGTGTGCCCTTCCGGAGCGCAACTATGATCTTGCGATATCGAATGGTGCCCGGCGGCTTGCGGTCGACGCGGCCGGATTCATTGAGCTTTTCGCCGAGATGGACCTCTATCTGATGTGCCTCCGATTCACTGGTGATGGTCAGTTCGACGGTTCCAAAGGCCGCCTGGCCGAAATCGAAAAAATACCTGTTTTCGTCAGAGTACCGGACGATTCCCACAGGTTTAACCCGGCGTTTCTCCAGCGGGTATCGGTTGTCCCAGGCCGTCCAGTCGCGCCCTGCCGCATCGAACCTGCCCGTGCGAAAAGTCTGCGCCTTGCTCCAGTCGCTCGCATCGCCGTGCCTGTTCCACGTGCGAACCTTCCAAAAATACGATGTGTGAGGCTTAAGCGCATTGCCGCGATACTCGACATTCGAAGACTCCCGGCCTTCCGCCCTGCCCGTATCCCACATGTCCGCCCGATCTTCGGCCAGCAACGCCGAGTCCGTCGCAACGAGTATCTGATACGCTGTCTGAACATCATTCTGAAGTTCTGAATTCACGATCCATCCGAATTCCGGGTTGGGATCCGTTATGGTAGTCAGCTCAGGGTGCTCCATAAGCTCGCACATCAAACCCGTCGGCGCAGGACCATTCGATTCGCCCGCCGCCGCGCCGGCAGACAAGCACGACGCCAACATGCATAACAACAAACAAACGCCTCTTCTGGCACGCTTCATATTCAGCCCTTTCCAAATCGAGCGAGCAAGTCGGCCTTGAGCCCAATAATGCCGACAAAACGCACAACATCGCTATCAATGAACTCTGACGCTGTACAGCACACCTCCGTTAAACGGGACTTGTCGATCAGCCGGAATCCACCAGTTCAGCAATTATAGCAAAGATTTTCATGGAAAAGAACCCCGGACAAGCGGATTATAGAAGTGCCCGGATGTGAAAAGCCGATAACTCCAGCGTACTGCTTTGAAACACTGGAAGGTTGCCATAATATCGATAAGGTAGATTTTTTCGGTATACATGATGGATATGTCCCAACAGATCGCTTACTGGCGCGACAACGCCTGCGAAGATTTAGAAGTCGCTAATCAGTTGGTGACCGCCCGAAAAAGTCGACACGGGTTGTTTTTCGCCCATCTGGCCTTGGAGAAGATTTTGAAGGCCCACGTCTGCAAGGCTGCCGGCAAAGCGCCCCCTCGGATACACAATCTTGTCCGGCTTGCTGAACTGTCCTCAACAAACATGCCGGAATCTTACTTGATGCTCCTTTCTGAGTTGAATGCCTTCAACCTGGAAGGGCGATATCCCGTTCCTTTCATTGCCGATGTTTCGCCGAAAGAGGCAGATGACTATATGACACGAACGCGCGAGGTGTTTGAATGGTTGGACAGCCGATTATCGACAGCGTAAAGAGATACCTGACGGCACTGCAGGACTTGGGTATTCATGACGAATTCGCCGTCGTCTTCGGTTCATACGCCAAAGGTCAACCAGATCAATGGAGCGACATCGATCTGATCGTCGTGGCGCCCGAGTTTGACCCGATCGCTTCCAGAGAACAGGTCAAACATCTTTGGCACGCCGCCGCCCGGACCGACAGCCGCATTGAACCAATCCCGTGCGGATGCCTCCGCTGGCGGAACGAC
>JAWLHD010000022.1:0-19030 GCA_041690555.1 Anaerohalosphaeraceae bacterium | reverse complement strand
CAGACGCCGGCAGCGAAATCGAATCGTAAGACGCATCGATTGCGATGTCGACGGGCAAACTTCCACTTCGGACGCGATACCGGAATGATGGTTTGAAGATTGCATGCCGGGTGCGTGTGGAACGAACGGAAAACAGGAGACGGACATGGCGAGCTATAACAAGGTAATACTGTTGGGCAATCTGACGCGTGACCCGGAATTGCGTTATACCCCGAACCAGACTCCAGTGGTTGAATTCGGTTTGGCGACGAATCGACGGTGGACGGGTCAGGACGGCCAGCAGAGAGAAGAAACGTGTTTTGTGGATTGTCACATGTTCGGCAAGCGAGCCGAAGCGCTGAACAAGTACCTGAAAAAGGGCAGTCCCATATTTGTCGAGGGCAGGCTGACCTACGACAGTTGGCAGGCGCAGGACGGCTCTCGCCGGAGCAAACTTCGGGTTACGATCGAGGACTTTCAGTTTATAGGCGGCGGTCAGCGCAGCGGTGGCGGTGGCGGTGGCGGCGGCGGCGGTCAGGGCGGCGGCGGTTATCGCGGACCGGCGGATACCGGTCCCGGTGCTGAAGATCGTTTTGAGGACAGCTTCGGGGCGCCATCCGATGACATTCCATTCTGAGTCGCCATTACGGCGGTTCGATATATAGTGTGGTGTTAGTGAAGCAATGAAATCAGACCTTTTAGTTTTCGGGCGCCGAAATCGCGGCGCGTTAAATTTCAATGGCAAAATTTATGGCAGCAGGTAGAATATGAGAAGTGCAAGACCAATCAATAAGGGCACTCGGAAAAAACGCCGTTTTACGACAAGTATTCGCGAGCAGACGCAGTGTCGGTTCTGCCGCGAAGGAACCAGTTATGTCGATTACAAAGACGTCGATACGCTCGGTAAGCTTCTGACGCATCGCGGTAAGATTTTTTCGCGTAAGCGCAGCGGCAACTGTGCGGGCTGTCAGCGCAAGGTAAAGGCGGCGATCAAGCGTGCGCGGTTTATGGCGCTGCTTCCGTTCGCCAGCTAAGGGTGTCGTCGATTTGGGGCGATCAGGGGCTGACGCAGGCGCGCGGGAGGCGGCGGTTTTGGACCCGATCATGCATATGAAATTCGGCCGCGGCTGTATCGCAGGTTTTTGCGGATGGCCGCGTGTTTTAGTGGAGATGGACAATGAAGGTTTTACTTTGTGACGACGTTGAGAAACTGGGCTGGTTGGGCGACGTGGTGGAGGTGAAGGCCGGGTACGCCCGCAATTACCTGCTTCCCAAGGGGCTGGCCAAGGTGCCGACGGCAGCGAATATAAAAGCACTTGCCGATGAGAAGGTTCGCCGGGCGACCGAGCGCAAGCAGGTACGCGCAAGGCTGGAAGCCGTCGCCAAGTCCGTGGCCGGCGCCGAGGCGGTTATCGCGGCGAAGGCAAACGAATCAGGGCACCTCTTCGGCTCGGTAACGGAGCGCGATATCGCGGGCAATCTTCGCGATCAGGGATTCGAGATATCGGATGCGATGGTTCAATTAAGTGAGCACATTAAGGAAGTGGGCACACACGAAGTTACGCTGAAGGTCGCCCCGGAGTTGTTGGCGACGATCAGCGTGGTTGTGGTATCTCAGGATGAGACAGTTGAGTCAGTCGACAAAGACATCGCGGGATGACGACGTCGCCGCAGCAGCCGGCGGCGGTCGGGATACGGCGCCGTCGGTGCGCCGCATGCCCGAATCGGTCGAGGCGGAGGCGGCGGTGCTGGGTTCGATGATCATCGATCCGGCGTGCGTAGGCCAGCTTGTGCAGATGATCGGCATGGAGGCGTTTTATCGCCCCGAGCATCAGGCGATCTTCGAGGGTGTTGTCTCGCTGTACGAGCGCAACAGCCAGATCGATCTGGTCCTGCTTCGGGACGAGCTGAAGCGCCGCAATAAGCTGGCGTCCGCGGGCGGCGTCAATTACCTGGTTGAGATCGTCGAATCCGTTCCTTCCAGCGCCAATGCGGAGTATTACGCGGAGATCGTTCGGGACAAGGCGATGCTCCGCGAGCTCGTTCGGGCCAGCAACGAGATTCTCGAAGAGGCCTACAGCGAAGGCGGCGAGGTTGGCGAAAAGCTCGACGAGGCCGAGAAGAAGATTTTCGCCGTGACGGAGAAGAAGATCAGCGGCGCCGCGGTCCCGATGAGAAGCCTGGTTTCGGAGGTTTTCGAGAACATCGAGGCTCGCAAAGGCGTGCATATTACGGGACTGCCGACGGGGTACTATGAGCTGGACGAGGCCTTGTGCGGGCTGCAAAAGGGGGAGATGATTATTATCGCTGGTCGGCCGAGCATGGGCAAGACCAGTTTCGCCATGAACGTCGCCGAGCATATCGGCGCGGACAACAACGTGCCGGTGGCGATTTTCTCTCTTGAAATGAGCAAGCACCAGCTTGTGGAGCGTTTTTTGTGCAGCCGGGGCCACCTGGACAGCCAGCTCGTGCGAAAAGGCATGCTGAACACTGAGCAGCTGCAGGCGCTGACCGCGGTCGGCAGCGAATTGTTCGACAAGCCGATATTCGTGGACGATTCGCCGGGTCTGACTCCGCTGATGCTGCGGGCGAAGTGTCGGCGATTAAAGGCTCAGCAGCGCATCGAGTGTGTGCTGATCGACTATCTTCAGTTGATGAGCCTCGGCGGGCGCGTGGAGTCGCGTCAGCAGGAAATAAGCACGATTTCGCGGTACCTCAAGGCGATGGCCCGCGAATTGGAGGTGCCGGTGGTGGTATTGAGTCAGTTGAACCGCTCGCCTGAGGGCAGGGAGGGCCACAGGCCAAGGATGAGCGACTTGCGTGAGAGCGGCAGCATTGAGCAGGATGCCGACGTTATCATGCTGCTGCACCGCGAGGATTATTATCATCGGGGGGAGCCGGATCACGTGGACAGCAATACGGCGGATGTGATCATTGCGAAGCAGAGGAACGGGCCTACGGGCGTGGTGACGCTGGCGTTCAACGGGGCGTACACGCGGTTCGAGAATCTTTCTCACGCGCAGGAACCGTTTTAGGAGAGAACATGGCTGTTTTGAGATCGGCATTAGGGATGAGAAGCCTGCTGGCGGTTCTATGCGCGGTGTTGATGTACGCCGGGATTTGCAATGGTCAGCAATCGCAGCCGGGGGTCGAAGGCCTTGAGCAGATGACGATCGGCGCCATCGAGGTGCAGGGCAATGTTACCGTGAGCCGGTCCAAGGTTCTGTCGACGGTTCGCGCGCGTGCCGGGCAGCGATTCGACGCGGCGTCGGCGGCGGAGGATGCTCGCCGAATCGCGCAGATCGAGGGCGTCGAATATGCGTATTATAACACAGCAACGGTTGACGGGCAGGTCAGACTTACGTTTGTGGTGGTGGAGAAGAATCTGGTTCGGTCGATTTCGTTCGTGGGCAATACGGCATTTAACGAGGGCAAGCTTCTTAAGGAGCTGAATTTCAGGGAGGGCGATTACCTCGATGCGATCCTGATCAACAGCGGGCTGGCGGCGATTCGCAGTTTGTACGTCGGCAAGGGGTATCCGGACGTCAACGTAACCATCGACAACAGCAGGCTTGCGGTTGGACAGGTGGTGTTCATGATCGACGAGGGGACGCGGATTGTCATAAAGGACGTGGACTTTCAGGGCAATACGGCGTTCGGGGCAGGCGAACTTCAGAAGGCCATGAAGACGAAACCTCGCAAGTATTTGTTCTGGCCGGTTGTCTACAATGCCGAAGGAATTGCCGAAGATGAAGTGAAATTGCAGGAAGTGTATCAGCAGCGGGGCTATCTGGATGTGCAGGTGACGTCCTCTGTTGCATTCAGCGATGACAGGCGATGGGCTTACGTGACGTTTGTCATCAGCGAGGGGCCGGTGTATATCGTCGACGAGATCGTGCTCAACGGCAACGAGTTCTTCAGCGATGAAGAACTTCTCTCGGGTCTGCGTCTGAGGGTTGGTGATTACTACAGCAGCGAACGCGCCGACTCTGACACGAGGCATCTGCGGCAGCGTTTTCGCGCCGAGGGCTTCGTCGACGCGACATCGACGCTGGAGCGGTCGTTCGTCGGCGAGGCGAAGGTGCGTGTGGCGTTTACAGTCGGTCAGGGGGAGCGTTACAGGATTGGCCGCATTGACATAACCGGCAACGAACAGGTGCAGGACAAGGTGATCCGCCGGATTCTCGACGAGGAAGGATTCACACCGGGGGAATGGTTCAATGCCGACCTTGCCAGGGGCGACGGAACGGGCGACCTTGAGGCACTTCTTCGTCGTATGGTTTATACGCAGTCGGCGTCCATCGAACCGACGCGGACCACCGACGGGCGCAGGGACGCCCAGGTGAGCGTCGTCGAGGGCAAGACGGGCTCGGTCATGGTTGGCGCCGGCATCGCCAGCGACAGCGGAATCATCGGGCAGTTCACCTACGACGAGCGCAATTTCGACATCACGGACTGGCCGGAAAGCTGGACGGAACTCATTCGCGGCAAGGCGTTTCGCGGCGCAGGCCAGCGGCTGCGCGTGTCTTTGAACCCCGGTACGGTGGTCAGCACGTTCATGATCAGCTTCACTGAGCCGTATCTTTACGACAAGCCTATTTCGCTGGAGACTGCTCTGTCCGGTTATGAACGAGGCCGTGAGTCGTATGACGAAGAGCGTATAAAGGGGTATCTCGGCTTCGAGAAGCGCTATCGCGACAACTGGCGGCGTGGCTTCTCCTTCCGCCTCGAAGAAGTGACGGTTGCGGACCTGGACTTCGACGCACCGCAGGAGATTCGCGACGTCAAGGGTAGCAACGTTTTGGGCGGGGTTCGGCTGTTCGTTCGGCGGGACACAACCGACAACCGGTTTTTGCCGACGCAGGGGTATAATTTCGACGCGGGTTACGAGCAGGTTGGCGGCGATTACACGTTCGGCATTCTCGACGCGACGCACCGCTGGTACAAGACGCTGCACGAGGATCTTGCCGAACGCCGGACCGTTTTCGAACTCAAGCTGCACGGAGCGACGGTGATCGGCGACGCACCGCCGTTCGAGAAATTCTATGCCGGCGGGACAGGGTCGCTGCGGGGCTTCGATTACCGCGGCGTTAGTACGCGCGGGCTGCAGACGAACGTTCCGGCGGGGACTGCACGCCGCAAGGATCCGATCGGCAGCGACTGGATGATAGTCACCAACGCCGAAGTCGCGATTCCGCTTGCCAGCGACGTGTTTTCGTGGCTGTTATTTACCGATGCGGGCCTCATCGACAGCGGCGGCGTTCGTGCGTCGGTAGGCACCGGTATTCAGATTATGCTTCCGCAGTGGTTCGGCCCGGTGCCGATGCGGTTTGAATTGGCGACACCCTTCCTCAAAGAGGACGAGGACGAGACGCGAGTTTTCAGTTTCTCGGTGGGGGCGCTGTTTTAGTTCTGTCTGAAGGGTTTTTTGTTGAAAGGTGCGACCATGAAGAAGAGAATGATAACGCTGATCGTGTTGGGGGCGGCGATCGCCGTCGTGATGAGCTACAGCCACGGATGGGCGCAGGTGCGCAGGCAGTTCATGCCGGCCAAAGTCGGAGTGGTCAACGTGGACCGTATTCTTCGCAGCAGCAAGAAGCATGCACAGTGGCAGGAGCGCATGAACGCGGAGGAATCGAAGCTGCGGGCCGAACTGGACAAGATGGACAAGGATGCCGAAGCGATCAAGGCGGATATGCAAACGCGCGAACCGGGCAGCACCGATTATATGAGGCTGATGTCAAATTACATGGACAAGAAGGCCGCCGCGGACGCCAGGAACAAGTATTACGAGCAGGAAATGACGCTTAAGGTTCAGCGATGGACGGAGACCCTGTACCAGGACATCCGGGCTATAACCGCTATGGTGGCGCAGACGCGAGGGCTCGACGTGGTGCTGGCGACCGAGGAACTGACGTTTCCTTCGGCAAGCGTGCGGGATCTGCTGCTGTCGATCAAGACCAACAAGGTACTCTACCAGAATGACGAGCTGGATATTACTCAGGATGTTCTTGTGCAACTGGACGCGGCGAGATAACAACCGGACATAACATAAATGGCAATACCACAAGCTATTCTGACGAGGGGTGAACTTGCAGCCGCAATCGGCGCAGAGCTGCACGGCGATCCTGGCGGACGCCTGACGGGCGTAAACACAGTAGAGCTTGCGGGGTCCTCGGAAGTGACGTTTATCACCTCGCAGTCGCACGTCGACGGTGCAGGCGAGTCGGGAGCCGGCGCAGTGATTGTCTCGGCGAAGCTTGACAGTGTCGCACTGCCGCAACTGCTCGTGGGTAATGTGGATGTCGCGCTCATAGAAGCGCTTAAGCTGTTCGCACCAAGGCTGGCGCCGGTATCAGGGATTCATCCTTCCGCGGTTGTGGAGCCGACGGCGGTGATCGCTTCGGATGCGGCAGTCGGAGCAGGCGCTTACATCGGCCCGCGCGCACAAGTCGGATCATGTGCGGTCATCGGTCCGGGATGCATGATCGGAGAGAATACGCAGATTGGCTCACACTCCAGACTTGACCCCAACGTTGTGGTTTACCACAACTGCCGTATCGGCAGTCACTGCATAATTCAGGCCAACACAACCATCGGTTCTACGGGATTCGGCTATACGCATGTGGACGGTGAACATCGTCTTATTCCTCACAACGGCGGCGTTGTTATCGAAGATTGCGTGGAAATAGGAGCAAATTGCTGTATTGACCGGGCCAAGTTTAACGATACCATAATAGGGGCCGGAACGAAACTTGACAACCTGATTCAAATTGGGCACAATGTTGTCATAGGCAAGTGCTGTATCCTTGCCGGTCAGGTCGGCGTATCCGGCAGTTGCGTCATCGGTGACGGCGTCATGCTTGGCGGCCAGGTCGGCATTGCCGATCACATAAGGATAGGCGACGGTGTGCAAGTGGGCGCTCAGGCGGGCGTCATGAAAGACGTCGAACCGAATCAGTCGCTGCTGGGCAGTCCGGCGACCGACGTCAAGCGGCAGATAAGGGTTTTCGCCGCCTTGAACCGCCTTCCGGACTGGTCCAGGGAACTTAAGACGCTTGCGGCGAAGGTGGAGAAGATTGAGCGGAAGCTGGGCGGCGGGTGACGAAGATTTTCAAGCAGCGGAATGGGGCGGACTGAGAGTCTATGCTGCAAAAGACGATTAAAAGCGATGCGCGGCTGAACGGCAAGGGTTTGTTCAGCGGTCGGGACGTGGCGGTGAGGTTTCGCCCGGCCGACGCGGACACGGGCGTCGTATTCGTGCGGACGGATCTGCCGGAGCCGGTTTGGATTCCGGCCGCGGCGGGCAATATCATCGAGCGCGACCGCCGCACGGCCCTCCGCAACGGCTCTGCCAATGTCGAAACGCCGGAGCATTGCCTGGCGGCGGTGGCTGCGCTGGGCATCACCAACCTTGTGATCGAAGTGGATGCCGCCGAACTGCCGGGCTTCGACGGCAGTTGCGAGCCTTTTTTCAAGGCGCTGCTGGAATGCGGAATCGCCGAGCAGCCCGCCGAATGCCGTGAACTGGTCATCAGTGATTCGATCAGCATCACCGAAGGCGACAAGTCGATATACGCCCTGCCGTACAATTCGGATACGCTTAACATCACCTACGATCTGGACTATACGCAATACGGAGGAATCGGACGGCAGCTTTACACGTTTGAGTTGTCGCAGCAGCATTTCGCCGATCACCTGGCGCGGGCGCGGACGTTCGTGCTTGAGGAGGAGGCTCGTGTACTGCGCGAAAACGGCATCGGAACACATCTGACACCGGCCGATATCCTGGTGATAAACGCGGACGGACCAATTGAAAACGCGTTTCGGTTTACCAACGAATGCGTGCGGCACAAAATAGTCGACCTGTTGGGCGACTTGATGCTCACGGGTCGCCGGATCACGGGTCGCATCGTAGCGTACAAGAGCGGACACGCTCTCAATCAGCGGCTGGCTCGTCAGCTTGTCAAGATGGCCGACCAGGCGGACCGCAAAGCCCCGCCGTCGGCGCAGGCAATACTCGACATTCGCAAGATACAGCGGATACTGCCGCATCGATATCCGTTCCTGCTGGTCGACAAGGTCGTCGAGATCGACGGTGATCGGAGAATCAAAGGCATAAAAAACGTGACATACAACGAGCAGTTCTTCCAGGGGCACTTTCCCGGCACGCCCATAATGCCCGGCGTGCTGATCGTCGAGGCGCTTGCGCAGGTGTCCGGTTTGCTGTTTGCGCAGAAGCTGGAATTGACGGGAAAGCTGGCGGTTCTGCTGACGATGGACGGGGTGAAAATACGCAAGTCCGTGGTGCCCGGCGATCAGCTTCTGCTGTCGGCGGAGGTTTTGAAGATAAGGCGCCGCAGCGCCAAATGCCAGTGTTCGGCGGTTGTGGGCGACGAGGTTGTCGCCGAGGCGCTGTTCAAGTTCATGCTGGTCGACGAAGATACGGTTTGATTGGGCTGGAGGTAAATAACTTTACATGAGCGGCAAGATACATCCGAGTGCGGTTATCGCCGCAGACGTCCAGTTGGGCCGGGACGTGGTCATCGGCCCCAACTGCGTGATTGACGAGGGAACCGTCATAGGCGACGGCACGGTGCTGGACGCCAACGTGGTCATCGGCAAAAACGTCAGATTGGGCAAGAGCAACCAGCTCTTTCCGTTCTGCGCCATCGGCAAAGCCCCGCAGCTTCTGGGGCTTGATCCGAATGCGCAGATGGGACGACTCGAGATCGGCGACAGGAATATCATCCGCGAGCAGGTTACGATTCACCCGAGCATATATCAGAATCAGGCGACGCGGATCGGCAACGAGAACCTGCTTATGGTGGGGGTGCACCTCGGGCACGACTGCGTGCTCGAAGACAAGATCGTAATCAGCAACTACACTCAGATCAGCGGTCACTGCAAGATCGAGACGGGCGTCTGGCTCAGCGGCATGGTGGCGGTTCATCAGTTTGTTACGTTCGGCTGCTGGTGTTACGCGGCCGGGTTTTCGGGCGTGAACCACGACGTTCCGCCGTTTGTAATTGTAAGCGGCCACTACCCGCCGGAAGTGCGATCAATCAACAAGCGGGGGCTTGTTCGCGCGGGCCTTACCGAGGAACAGCAAGGCCACGTGGTAGAGGCGTTCAAGCGGATATACCGCGGCGACGGTCCGCTTCTTGATCGCGTAAAGGAACTCGCCGCCGAGGACGGTCTCGACGAAAACGTCCATCGCATGATCGACGCAATTCTGCGAAGCAGTCAGCACCGATTCGGCCGTTATCTTGAACAATACAGGGATCAACATCACTAAGGCCCAATATGGCAAAGATACGCACCGCGGTCGTCGGCGCAGGCAAGATGGGGAGCATTCACGCAAAGGTTTACAGCCAGTTGGAAGACTGTCATCTCGTGGCCGTGGCGGATACCGACGCTTCCCGCGCCGAAGCGCTGGCGCAGACCCACGGGTGCAGGGCCGTTACCGACTGCCGCGAATTGATAGGCTGCGTCGATGCCGTGACCATTGCCGCGCCGACCGTTCGGCATTGCGATCTGGCCTCGCAGTTCATTGACAACGGCATCGCGGTGATGATCGAAAAACCGCTGGCCGCGAGTGTTAAGGAGGGACGGCACATCGCCGAACTGGCCCGCCGCAGAAACGTCGTCGTCGCCGTCGGCCATTCGGAGCGCTGCAACCCCGTCGTCCAGGCGATGAAGCGGCTGCAGATCGAGCCGAAGTTCATCGAGGCCAACCGCATCAGCCCGTATCCTTTCCGTTCTATGGATATCGGCGTCGTCCTTGACGTGATGATTCACGATATCGACATAATCCTGTCGCTGGCCGCCAGCCCCATCCGCAGGATAGACGCAGTGGGCGTCAATGTCATCGGCGAACACGAGGATATCTGCAACGCCCGCATCATCTTCGAAAACGGCTGCATCGCGAACATCACCGCCTCGCGCCTTGCACTGAAAACCGAGCGGAAGGTGCGCGTCTTCAGCCGACAGGCCTATCTTAGCCTTGACTACTTGAAGAAAGAAGGCATCATCATCAAATCCGACGGCAACATCGATGTCGTCGAGTGGGTCCGCCAAAAGCAGCAGGAGGCCGATTTCGACTTCGGCGGTGTCAACTGGATGGACCTGCTGCACATCGAACAGCTCGCTATCGAAGACGCCGAGCCGCTTCGGGTCGAGCAGCAGGCGTTCCTCCAAGCCGTTGCCGGCCGTGCCGACCGACCCGAAGTAACCGCCGACGAGGGCCTTGCCGCAATGGAATGCGCCGAACAAATCCTGCACGCCGTCAAGCAGCACCGCTGGCAGTAAACCGTTTCTTTCAAATCGTACCGTGGCGGTCAGAGTTTCGGTTTCAACTTTGTGATTTCCTGATGCGCCAGTCGCGTGGGTTCGGGCAGGCGGTATTTGCGTGTGCAGCTCAGTGCAATCTGGATGGCGTCTTCCAAGGTGCACATGTGCCCGACCGAGACAAAGATCGGTTTGACATCCGTTCGCGTCCTGAGCACCGCTCCGATCAGATCGTCTCCGTCCATGAGCGGCGAACGCGCGCCTTTTTGCAGTGCCGGCGGCTCGAACGTCCCAACCAGCCGACTTTTCGCACAGCCGATGGTCGGCCGATCCAGAAACAGCCCAAGGTGCGACGCCAGCCCCAACCGCCGCGGGTGTGCGATGCCCTGCCCGTCGACAAGGAAACAATCCGGCGCAGTCCGGAGTTTCGCCGCCGCTGCAAGACACACCGGCGCCTCACGAAAAGACAACAACCCGGGTATATAGGGAAAGACCGCATCCCCGGCCGCCGATACAATCTCCATTACCTCCAGAGCAGGATACTCAAGAACCACGATTGTCGCGCCGATTCTCTTTTTGTCGCGGCTGAAGGCACAATCCATGCCGGCTACCGTCCGAGGGGCGCGTCTTAGCGGACTCATCCGCACCCTGCCCGCCATTTCCGCCTGAATCTCGCGGGCCCGGGCGTAAGAGAGATTCCAGTTGTGCAGGTCTTTCAATTTCATGACGAACGTTCTGGACGACCGAAGGTATTTTACTTCCGCCGCGGGTTGTGGTACACTACGAAATTGCCCGTCTTGCCGATTTCGACGGACGGCAGGGGTCAGTAAGTGAGTTGTTAAGGCACGGCACAAATTGGAAAAAGTCATCAAAATAACCGGCGCCGCCGAGCACAATCTCAAGAATATCGATGTCGAAATCCCGCGCGACAAGCTCGTCGTGATCACCGGCATCAGCGGCTCGGGCAAGAGCAGCCTGGCCTTCGATACGATATACGCCGAAGGCCAGCGAAAATATGTCGAATCGCTCAGCGCCTACGCCAGGCAGTTCCTCGAACAGATGCAGAAGCCGCAGGTCGAGCACATCGAGGGCCTGCCTCCGACGATCGCCATAGAACAGCGCAGCGCCGGCAGCAATCCGCGATCGACGGTCGCGACGACCACGGAGATATACGACTATCTGCGCGTGCTCTACGCCCGCGCAGGTCGACCGCACTGCTGGATATGCGGCGACCCGATCAGCAGCCAGCACGCAACACAGATAGTCGATTCTATCATGAGCCGACCCGAAGGCGCAAAGATACAGGTCTGTGCTCCGCTGGTCCGCGGCCAGAAGGGCGAACACAAGGAAGTGCTGGCGCGCGTGCAGCGCGAAGGCTTCGTGCGGGTGCGCGTCGATGGCGTCATCTACGACGTCCGCAATGTGCCCGTACTTGACAAGAACAAGAAGCACGACATCGCCGCGGTGGTCGACCGCCTCATCATCAAAGAGGGCGTGCGCATCCGCCTTGCCGACTCGATCGAGACGGCGCTGAAGATCGGCGAAGGCGTCATATTCGTCATGGTGCAGGAGCCGCACGAAAAGAAGGACAACGGCGGCAACGGCGAATGGCACGATATAGTCTACAGCGAGAAGTTCGCCTGCACCCGGCATCCCGAGGCGTCTCTGTCGGAGTTGTCGCCGCGGCTGTTCAGCTTCAACAGTCCTTACGGTGCGTGTCCGAGCTGCGACGGACTGGGGACCATTTTGGAGTTCGACCCGGACCTCATCGTGCCCGACAAAAGCATCTCGCTGGAGAACGGCGCCGTAGAGGCGTGGCGCAAGGGCGGCAAGCGCATGAACATCTATTACAACCGGCTCATCAAGCGCTTCTGCCGCAATTTCGGCATAAGCAAGTCCGCCCCGTTTTCGCAGATCGACGCCAGGGTCCGCCGGATTCTGCTCTACGGCACGACGCCCGCCGATGAGTCGGAGTACGGAGCGAGCTTCGAAGGCGTCATCCCCAATCTTGCCCGGCGCTGGGAGAATACAGTCAGCGAATTCGTTAAGGCCAGGCTGCACGGTTATCTCTCCGAGCAGGCCTGCCGCGCATGCCAGGGAGCGCGGCTGCGCCCCGAGGCGGTCGCTGTTACCGTCGGAGGTCGGAGTATCCACGAAGTGTCGCACATGAGCATTGAGCAGGCGCAGAGCTTCTTTAACGATCTGCGTTTCGGTGCCGAAGACAGCCTCATCGCCGCCCAGCCCCTCAAGGAAATCACCGCCCGCCTCAAGTTCATGGCCGACGTGGGTCTCGGCTATCTGACCCTGGACCGCACCAGCCGGACGCTCTCCGGCGGCGAGGCGCAGCGCATACGGCTTGCAACACAGGTCGGCAGCGGACTCGTCGGCTGCTGTTACGTGCTCGACGAGCCGACCATCGGCCTGCACCGTCGCGACAATGATCGCCTGCTCGGCATCCTGCGAAGGCTCACCGATATCGGCAACACCGTCGTCGTCGTCGAACATGACGAAGAGGTTATCGCCAGTGCCGACTACATCATCGACATTGGCCCGGCCGCCGGCGCTCACGGCGGCGAAGTCGTCGCCACCGGCAGCTTTCAGGATATCTGCGCATGCGAACGCTCGATTACCGGCCAGTACTTGAGCGGCACAAGCCGGATCGAACTGCCGGCGGCGCGACGCAAATACAGCCTCAAGAACTGCCTCGAAGTCAAACAGGCCCAGGAGCATAACCTTAAGTCGATCAACGTCAAGTTCCCGCTTGGCGTGCTCACGTGCGTGACCGGCGTCAGCGGCTCGGGCAAGAGCACGCTTGTCACGGAGATACTCTTGAAGGCCATGAAGCGCCGCCTGTACAATTCGCGCGAAAAGCCCGGCCGTCACAAAACGATCCTGGGCGTTTCCAAGATCGACAAGGTTATTGAGATCGACCAGTCCCCGATCGGTCGGACGCCGCGCAGCAACCCGGCGACCTACACCGGAGTCTTCGACCTCATCCGGCAGTTGTTTGCGCTCACCCGTGAAGCCAAGATACGCGGCTACAAGCCCGGCCGCTTCAGCTTCAACGTCAAGGGCGGGCGATGCGAGCACTGCCAGGGACAGGGCACCAAGAAGATCGAGATGCATTTTCTGCCGGATGTGTTCGTCGTCTGCCAGGAGTGTAAAGGCCGCCGATACAACGCCGAGACGCTGCAGATTACCTATAAAGGGCGCAACATCGCCGACGTACTCGACATGCGCATCGACGAATCTCGCAAGTTCTTCGGCAATTTTCCGAAGATTGTCCGCCTGCTCAAGGCACTTTGCGACGTCGGCCTCGGCTACATGCAGTTGGGCCAGTCCTCGACGACCATGTCTGGAGGCGAGGCGCAGCGCGTCAAGCTCGCTACCGAATTGGGCAAGCCCGGAACAGGACATACCATGTACCTGCTCGACGAGCCGACGACCGGCCTGCACTTCGCCGACATTCACAACCTGATGAATGTCCTGCGGCGGCTGACGGACATGGGCAACACGGTAATCGTCATCGAGCACAATCTGGACGTGATCAAAATGGCCGATTATATTATTGATCTCGGCCCTGAAGGCGGCGAGGCCGGCGGGCAGGTCATTGCCGCGGGCGCCCCGGAGGAAATCGCCAAGGTCAAGAACAGCTACACCGCCGTGTACCTCAAGGAGAAGCTCGCCGCCGAAAAAGTCAGCGTGTAAGACGTGCTGTTGAACAAGGATTCTTAATGAAATTTGAAACGCTTAAATGGGTCGGAGGAACCGACGGCTGCCTGGAACTGATCGATCAGCGGCGGCTTCCCGGCGAGCTGGTTCATCTGCAATGCCGCACACCGGACCAGCTCTATGATGCCATCTGCACGCTGGCGGTGCGAGGCGCCCCGGCCATTGGAGTTGCCGCAGCATACGGCGTGTGCATCGCCATGCAGACCGCTCCCCGAGAAATGACTGCCGCACTTGCGCATTTGCATGCCGCCGCTGGGTACCTGGCCCGGTCGCGGCCAACCGCCGTCAACCTCTTCTGGGCTTTGGATCGCATGAAGGCTGTCGGTCGACGGTTCGCTTCTGATAACACCGTCGCTGATTCGACCGCGCTTTCTGATGCCCTGCTACTTGAAGCCCACGCCGTCTGCCAGGAAGACAAGGATATGTGCAAGGCCATCGGTGTCCACGGCCAAACCATTATAAAAGAAGGCGCCGGAATCCTGACTCACTGCAACGCCGGGGCGCTGGCTACCGCCGGACAAGGCACGGCGCTGTCGCCCATGTATGAAGCGCACGCATCAGGTAGAAGGTTTTGCGTGTACGTTGACGAAACTCGCCCATTGCTGCAGGGAGCGCGCCTGACGGCGTGGGAACTCACGCAGGCCGGAATCGATACTACGCTCATCTGCGACAATATGGCCGCAGCGCTCATGAAGCAGGGCAAGATCAGCGCCATCATAACGGGCGCCGACCGAATCGCCGCCAACGGCGACGCTGCCAACAAGATCGGCACCTTCGGCCTCAGCATACTCGCCGCACACCACGGCATACCGTTCTACATCGCCGCGCCGTCGAGCACCTTTGATCCTGGCGTTGCACGCGGCGACGACATACCGATAGAAGAACGAGCCGCCGATGAAGTAACCGGCGCAGCCGACCGGCGCACGGCCCCACAAGGCATTAAGGTTTACAATCCCGCATTCGATGTAACCGACGCGACGCACATAACGGCCATCATCACCGAAAAGGGAATCATCGAAAAACCAAACGCCGAGAGGATTGCACGCCGCTTGCACGATGCCTGACTGCGCTGCATGCGATGCGGACGACACAAGACATTTGCACAAGGAGAGAATCAGTGATGGTGAAGTTTACACTTGCTCCCGACGCCGTAGATCCTGCCGCAGTACCGGTGCGAACCCTTTATACCGGCTCGCACATCCCGGCGATCGGTTTGGGGACATTCGGCTCCGACCGCTTCTCGGCCGATCAGGTCGCCCAGGCCGTCAAGGGAGCGATTGCCGTCGGCTACCGGCATATCGATTGCGCCTCGGTCTACGGCAATGAACCCCGGATCGGCGCCGCCCTGGCGGAGGTGCTTGACAGTGGTACGGTAAAACGCCAGGACCTTTGGATAACGTCGAAGGTCTGGAACGATATGCACGGCAGGGGCGACGTGCTCCTTTCATGCGCACGCTCGCTGCGCGACCTGCGGCTGGAATATCTGGACCTGTACCTTGTGCACTGGCCATTTCCCAACTTTCACGCCCCGGGCTGCGACGTATCCTCGCGCAGCCCCGACGCCCGTCCGTACATTCATGAGGAGTTCATGAACACGTGGCGGCAGATGGAGCGGCTCGTCGAAATGGGGCTGGTGCGCCACATCGGCACCTCTAATATGACGATTCCCAAAATGGAAATGCTTCTGCGAGACGCAAAGATAAGGCCCGCCTGCAACGAAATGGAACTCCACCCGCACTTCCAACAGCCGGAATTATTCCAATTCTGTCTGGAACGCTGCATCCAGCCCATCGGCTTCTGCCCGATAGGTTCGCCCACCCGGCCAGATCGCGACAAGACCGAATCCGACACCGTCGATCTCGAGGACCCTGTGGTCAAGGACATCGCTGCTCGCCTCGGCGTCCACCCCGCTGTCGTCTGCGTCAAGTGGGCTGTCCAGCGAGGCCAGATCCCCATCCCCTTCTCCATCCACAGAAACGAATACCTCAGCAATCTTCAGTGCACCGTTTCACCGCCGCTGACCGATACGGAAATGAAAGCCTTGAGCGAAATCGATAAAAACTGCCGACTCATCAAAGGCCAGGTCTTCCTCTGGAAAGACAACCAAGACTGGCAAGACCTGTGGGACCCCAACGGCCAAATTACCCCACCCTGACGTAATATCCCCTCTGTGGCGCCAAACGCGCTGACTTAAATTAGATGTCGTGGCGAGTTTTCATGACGCTCTTGTTCGCCTGGTCGATCAGCAGACAGCCCGGTTCCTCGTCGAAGCGCTTGGCGTCGTCAGGCGCAAGAGCGCCTTGCTTGATCAGTTCCATCGCCTTGTTCAAAGCCATGCACGAATAGAAATCCCTGTTTTCGATGCTCTCGACACGGATAATGCCCAGCCTGTCGTCCTTGGTGTGATCCACAAATATACGATAGACGAAGCAGATTTCTGATCTGGGACACAGCAGGGGATGTTTCATCATCTTGAGCTTTCTTCACAACAAGATTGTCAAAAGGTACAGCTCAGCGTCCATGATTCGCCGATCTATCCCGGAATAGGCAAGGCACGATAGGGAGATAGTATCTTCGGGCTTGGGGGGCGTATGCAGAAAAACAGCCACAAAACGCTGCAGACAAAGACACACCCTGCGCCGCCAAGCTTCAGATCGATTAGCGCCCGATCGAACGCCGCTTTGCCGGAGCTGTCTTAGCCCTTCTGTTTCTTCAGATAAAGGGCGACACCCAGAAGAACGACTGCAAAAACAGCAAGTCCTACGTACATCATCTTACTGCTCCTTAAAACACCAGGTTTATATCATACCGATGTCCCGTAATGCTGCAATTGTCCGTTGCTCTCCTTGGCCTGTCAACATCATTTTTTGCCAACGCGTCAGCTTTTTGCGTATGAGCGGGCATTTACATGACTTTTATGTCGACCTGCGGCCGACCGCCATATATAATGTGCCGATACTTGAGGGGTGAGCGTGCCGCGGATTATCAGGAGCCTTTGAAAATGGAAATGTCTTTGGCAAGACTGGCCGAGAGCATCGGCGCCAGGCTTATAGGAGACGCCGACCGGTCGGTCCGCGGCGTCGCAGGCTTGGATTTCGCTTCATTGGATCAGATTACATTTGTAGCCGACCCGAAGTATGTATCCAGGCTTGGCGCAAGCAAGGCCGCCGCTGCCATTGTCCGCGACTACGTTCAGGGAATCCAGATGACCCAACTCGTTGTCGATGACGTTGACCGGGCTCTGGTCGAGGCACTTTCGCTGTTTGCAAAACGTTGCGAGGTCTGCGCCGAGGGGGTGGATCCGACTGCACGTATCGGAAACGACGTCAGCCTCGGCAGCGGTGTAGGCATTGGCCCGCACGTCGTCATTGGCGACGGTGCCATCATTGGCGACGGTACTTTTATCGCCGCCGGCTGCACTATTGGACCCAAAACACGTATTGGTGCTGCTTGCAGGCTTTATCCGGGCGTGGCGGTGTATGGGGACTGTCGAATTGGAAGCCACGTGGTCATTCAGGCCAATTCCGTGATAGGATCCATCGGTTTCGGCTATACCTCCGTTGAGGGTGCACCTCGCCTCGTTCCCCACGTCGGCAACGTCGAAATCGGGGATTTTGTGGAGATTGGCGCAAACACTTGCGTCGACCGCGCAAAGTTCGGCAGTACGCGAATTGGCGCCGGAACCAAGATCGATAACCTCGTCCAGGTTGCTCACAATGTACAGATAGGGCGGTGCTGTCTGATAGCCGGCATGTCGGGCATCGCCGGCAGTTGCCGGCTGGGCGACGGCGTTGTATTGGGCGGGCAGGTCGGTGTCCGCGACCACGTCAGCATTGGCGATGGTGCGATGGTGGGCGGCAAGTCCTTTGTTATGAAGGATATAGCACCGGGCGAGAAGGTCTTTGGCTATCCGGCCCTTGAGAAGGGCAAAAGCCTGCGGATCATGCATGCCGCCCAGCGGCTGCCTGAGATGGTTTCACGACTGGGGAAACTTGAGCAGGGCGTCAGGCAGCAGGCGGTCGTCAGCAAGCAAAAGGAGTTGCCGCGCATTCGAGCGATCCGGTGGGCGGCGGCGGCGTTCGCCGCGGGGCTTGTTTTGCCGCTATTAGCGAGCATTTCAGTGCATGGACTCAGGCTGTGGCTTGATCCGGAGGAGGTCAGGGTCGAGAGAATGGTCGCCAAGTACCAGGACGGCGACGATATGTTCTTCGTGATGGCGGATCCGCACTTCGAAGATCTGCGGACGCATGATCGGCTGTTTTTGATGGGCGATCTGGACCAGATGATCGAGGGCGTTATTGCTTACTACGGGAATGATAACGACTGCTATTTTTTGATCCCGCTGAGCAGTGTGGAGGGGCTAAAAACGGGGAATTTGCGGGATCAGTTGTTTATGGTTAAGCATATGGCGATTCGCAACCGTACTTATGCGCTGGTCACCACGGAGGCGGACCGGCAGTTTGCTCGCCTGTAAGTCCTTTGGTGGTGGGCGGTTGGCGGGGGCGGGGTCAGTACTCTTCGAGGTGGACGAATTCGGCGTTTTCGAGCCAGGTTGTGGGTCTGGACACGAAGTCGATAATGTTTTCGAGCAGAAAATAGTGCTTTTTTTCCTCGTCGGCGAGCTTCTGGAGGGTCTGCTGCTGGAGGGGATCTTCGACCTGACGGGCTTTTTCAGTGTAGAAATCGATGCTTTTCTGTTCGATGGCCTGGGCTTCTTTGTAGAGATCTATCTGTGATTCGTCTACGTGGAGGGTCTGGCGGGTTTCTTTCATTTCCTGAAAAACGTTCCTGGCGCGGTCAAGAACGCTGGTTTGGGGCGCTGGGGGCTGGTTTTGGGCGATATTGTGGAGGATGTTGAAGTGATTGACCTCTTCGTCGGCTAACATTGTGAGGATGTATTTGACGCCGGTGTTTTGGACGTCTTTTGCGAGATCGCGATAGAATTCCTCGCCGTCTTTTTCCATCTGCATTGCGTATTCGAAGATGTTCATGGTCGCCTCTTTTGGGCTCTGGGCCGTCAATAATGCGG
>JAWLHD010000021.1:16325-19305 GCA_041690555.1 Anaerohalosphaeraceae bacterium | reverse complement strand
GTCCACCCCGTCCATCCCGTCCATCCCGTGGAGCGCAGCGACGAAGCAATCTCAACCCGCACAATAACCGACGGGTGGCAGCCACTGGCCCCACAACGCAAACCATCCCATCCCACAAAACCCCCGCACAACCATCCCCTAACAAGCCGGCCGACCCAAGTGGCTGGTCGCGCCAACAACCCCCGTCCATCCACCCACTCGCCCGCACCCCCAGCACACTCACCGTCATCCTGAGCAAAGCGAAGGACCCATTAAAAAAACTCGCCGAAGGCGCTTCCACTCCATTTAACGCCACCCAGTGGCGCCACCCGACAGTTTGGCGCCCCTTCACAAGCCCCCTTCCCCCGCATCAGCGAATACTGCCAAAGTGCTCATCCCCCATCCACCTCGTCCATCTCGTCCATTTCGTCCATTTCGTCCATCCCGTCCATCCCGTCCATCCCGTCCATTACGTCCATCCATCTATCCTGCACCACCCCCACGCCATCCACCCCATAAAAAAAGTTCGCCGAAGGCGCTTCCGCTATATTTAACCGCACAAAGTGCGGCCCCCGACACCGCCACGCACCGTCTCCATGCCAACCGCCCCCTCGCCGGCCTCCGTGTCACTCCGCCAAAATCCCGACCAATCCCCTTGCTTCCCCTCCGCTTTATGCTACAATCACAACATGCCAAAAAAGCCAAAACAACAGACCTCGCCAGCCCCACCCCCAGACCCTCACCCCTCCTCGACACCCGAGTCATCTACTGCCCGTTGCCTCAACTGGGAATGTTACCATGAGCAGTGCCCCTGGTCATGTGAATTCCAGGCCTGGCCCCATGGGGCCAGAGTTTGTGGATCCACCGCATCGTGTGGCTTGGTATCGGTGTCCGGATCGACACAGGCATAGACAAGCTGTTTGGCCATGATGCGTCGCCACTCCTTGACACGACGTTGGAGGGTCCTCAGTTGACCGTCGGCATAATGCCCTGGGTGTTCATCCTGCAGGCGTTCAAACAGGCTCTTGGCTGTAACATCCGGATCCTGCTGTAGCCAGCAAAGAACCTCGTACCAGACCTCCGCAAAAGGGTCTTTTCGGGTGCGCCAATGGTGAGTCTTTCTTGATCCGATTCGATGTGTGGGCCGGACTTCCCCCTCTCGCCATAACTCAGGCAACTGAGCAAGGAATTGATCGAGACTCTTACGTCCCGGTCCTTGTCCCGAGCGATCCGTGGATGCCAGCGCCGCCAAAGCAGCCTGGCCCTCACGAATACTGTGCAGTAGTCTTACGGGATCGAGTTGGGCACGCTGAGATCGCAATAGGGTCTTGATCTCGCTATCTACGGCGGGATGGCGCAACAGGCGCTCACAGGGAGTCGCGGGTCGTTCGTAGGTCCGTCTTACTTTGGCCCCGTGCCGTTCTTTCCGGAGCAACTTGAAGGAGGGCTGGAAGTAATTCACATGGAGGCGAGCTGCCTGATAGAGATGAGCCAAGGCTTGGCCGGCTACAATCACGGAGAACCGTTCATATCCGACTAATCGGCGAATCACGGCGCCGTTCTTCTGCTCAACCCATGCCTGGTCGTTCTTATGATAAGCCCGGCAACGTGTGAATTCCACGTGGTTGGTCCTGCAGAAACCCAGTAGCGTATCATTGATGAAGGCGCTGTCGTTATCCGAGTCGACCCCCAGGACCGGAAAGGGAATCTGAGCGAACATTGCTTCGAGCCCCTCGGCAATCAGGGATTGTTCTCTGGCCAACAGGGGTATAGATTCGGTCCAGCCGGAGCACACATCCGTTGCCACCAGCGTGTGAAGACATGATCCGCCTATGGATCCGCCGCAATGGACAACCATGTCGATTTCCAAGTAGCCGGGATCGGGTTGGCCACAATCCGCAAATGTGCGAATCGGAATCTCTTTGCTGATTTTGGGCGACCTGCGATGCTTCTTTCGTGCCTGGCCTCCGTTGCGGACGGGCCCAAGCAGACGATCCATTGTGGACGCACTGACCTTCAGCACGCGGTTCCTGACCTCCGAATCCAGACACACATGACCATGCCGTTCCATCGCATCAAGCAACTCCGGCAAGATCGCCTTCAAGCGTTTCCCACAAATGCGATCCGACGCTTCCCACAAGACGATCAGGGCTTCCTTAACTGCCTCATCATAGATTCTGCGGCTGCCAACGGCATGGACCGGAGTGCTTGTTCGACAGTGCGAGCGTCCGATGATACGGACCGCGTGTTTCCGATGATAGCCTGTTATAGCAACAAACTCGTCCAGAATCCGCTTCTTGTCCATCTTCTGTGCTCCGTGATACCGCCCTCGCAAACCTTCAAGTAATTCCCTTCTTGTGGTCTGGCTGATTCTCTTTCCCATCCGTCGCCTCCAGTTTTTCGGTAACATTTTACTGAGGCAACCACCGGACTTCGGTAACAAAAACTATGAGTCAATGCGCCAACTCCACATCTACCCGACTACTTGTCTACTTTCCTACTCAGCTACTCGCCTACCCAGGCCCCCTACTCCACTACTTCATTACTCCACTTCTCCACTTCCCTGCTGATTTCGCGCCTCCAGTTCCCCCCAACGCGCCCAAAACCCTCACTAATCCGAAAAAACCACCCCCTTAAGAAAACTCCCACGCAAAAACACCAAAAAACACGCACTTCCGCGCAAAAAATATACCCCCATTTCACCAATTCTGCGCGCGCATTCGCACTGTTTTCACCCCTGCGGATGCCCCGGCCAGGGCAAATAATAGCGATTTGGCCCCTTTCGCAAGTACGAACGGTAGAATTTGACCACATTACTGGGCTTAAGACTGCCATCCGCCTGCCGCCCGAACAGTTCCCGACCCGAGTAATAATGGCTGTGCATACCAAACTGGTCAAAAACCCGGAAAAAATCATTCAAGAGCACCGTCTGCGCCAATTCCCCGTCCGTAGCAGGCGCAAACCCCCCAAACTCCCCGCAATGCATGCATAAACCATAATC
>JAWLHD010000021.1:10463-16315 GCA_041690555.1 Anaerohalosphaeraceae bacterium | reverse complement strand
TCCATCATATACTTATAGGCAGGCAGCCACATCCGGTGAATGTTCCGAATATCCCGCTCCAGCGTCGGCCACCGGTCCTCCCGCTTAAAAAGCCGGAAATTATAATCATGAAAGCTGTACACCGTCAGCAGATCCCCCGTAGGCTCCACCAAATGCAGGTTTTGAATCGCCCCCCAGGCCTGACAAGGCTCAATGTAGCACAAATGCCGCTCATCAATAGCCCGAATCCGCCTCGTCAGCTCCCGCATCGCCGGGTTATATTTGTCCGCCTTATGGTCAAAAGGCTCGTTTATAAGGTCATAAGCCACCGCCCAGAACGGCCGATCATGAAGCTGCCGGGCGATCTTCTCGTAATGTAAGTACACCTTGACAATGAAGTTATCGTAATCCTCCTTCACCATCCTGTGGTGCGGCCCAAGCGTCTGATCTATATTGTTCATGTAGTTGACCCCCACCGCATTGCAGTAATCCGCGGTAATCTCCACACGTGTCCGTTTCTCATCCGCTGGGAAAAACCCCCTCGGCGGCAGCTCGTCCGCCCAGTTATGCTGCGGCCGATAGCTGTTCGCCCCGATCCACGCGATCAATTCCAACTCCCGTTTGTTGCCCGGCACCCCGGCGTCAACCCCCGAAAACATCCAGCTCGTAAACCCCGTAAAACGCGGATAAGGCTCAATCGGGTACCGGTAACGCAAGCGATCACAATCGGTTACGGCCTTGTACCCCGCCAGCAGCCCGCCATCCTGCCGCACTTCAGCATTCACATCAAGCTCAAGGCCGCGATACCTCCTGTCGACCGCATAAGTACACAAAGCCGGCAGGGGGGCGATTCTCAAGGGTTCTGTCCCCCATGCGTCCGCCGTTTCCAAATAATCGTAAATGTACGTCTGCTCCAGCACCGGCCCCCGCGGAATCCGTCCAATCGACATATCCGCATAATCCTCCCCCGCCTTCGCCACCCTCGTCAAGTTCATGTAATTCACCGGCACCGCCAGCGCCGCTCGCCGCCAGAACTCAACCGCCGTGACAATCGCCTCCTTATCGCCGGATCCCGGCACGGCCTTAACCCACGGCCGGACAGCAATAACGCGATTTTCAGTGCTGGCAAGCTCGATTTGTGTCCCATTCGTCCCCGCCGCAATGCTCTTCGGCGAGTCGGCAAACACCAGCAATACCGGCCGCTGCGGACCCGCCAACTCCTTCGACTCCAGCCACAAAATAGCCCAGTTCGACGGTAATCGCCCCGACTCAGAGGCATCGTACCTGCCGCCCGCCGCATCACCCACCCCGGAACCGGACGGCAAGATCAACCGCACCGACGCAGCCTCATATTGAAGGCTAAGCCGTCCCGCACGGGCATTCAACACCACACAAGGCGACAAGGGCGTCGCCAGAATGTCTACAGCCGTACCGTCGCCGCCGGCACCCTCCAGTTTCGGACACGTCAGTTCCAGCCCGCCCAGGATGCCGCGTTTGTCGCCGTCAGCCTCGATCCTGAACGCCAGATAATTCTCCCCGCCGAAGTTGACCTTGTCGGCGTCAATGCTGTAAACCCATGAATCGCCCCGTCGCTGTGCGCCATGCGTGATCTCCCGGTCATTGATCCACCCCCGAACAAGCCCCGCCGCCCGAAACGACAGCCGCACTGCGTTGGGCGCCCATTCAGCAGGCACGTGCAGCCGTGCCCGATACCATCCAATCCCCCTAAAGGCCCCAAATCGCGAATCCGCCTGCCATCCGTCACCGATTCTCAACTGCGGCCACCGATTCTCAATATTGTACCCAATGGTATACCGCAATTCGCCGATGCCCTCGTCACCGGCATCGGTACTGAACAACCAGCTTTTCGGGCCCGAAACCCTGGTCGGCCCGCTGACGGGGTTAATGCGTATACCCCAGCGACTGATGTCGCTGTCAACCAGTTCAGGATGATCGATCCAGCCCAGCCGGTCATAGCGGCTCTCGTTGAGGTTGTTGAGCGGATGATCCAGCCGCCGCTCAATGGCAAGTCTCGCCGCGCCAGCATTCTCCGTCTCGCCGCGTGTCGCCACCAGCTCAGACGCCAGATGCACCGCTTTGCGCTCATCGCAGGCGGCGGCCTCTGCGCTCAGCGCCTCCGCCTCGGCAGCCAGCTTCTGCAGGGCATCCTCAAGCCGACGGACATGCCCCATCGAACCCGCAAGACCCGAAGCATTCGCAACTGCAGCCTGCTCAATCTGCGATCGCACCGTGTTGGCCTGGGTTGCGAGCCGCTCAAGCCCGCGGGCCGCTTCCAGAACCCCCGCCGCAAGCCGATTCGGTCCACCCCACCCATAAGCAGTGCCTTCATGTATGTAAAAGCCCTTGTTCAGAAGCAATGCATTTTCCCACCGTACGTCATCGATTATTCGCGTCGCCCGCCGCAACAGTGCTTCAATATATGCCGCCGCCAGACGGTCCTCACCCGCCTGCCACGGCTCCCCGACAGACACCTTCGCGCCGGGGCCCGCGTATCCGGCTCGCAGGACGCCCTCCTCTTCCAGAATCGTCGTCGGCGCCAACCTGGTAACGGTCCATCCATCGCCGGTGGCCAGGTCCATAACACGTTTTCCAGCACTGAAAACCGCCCCATCCAGTACGAAACCGGCCTTGGGAGCGCTCACGCAGATCACATGCCGTCCCGGTGTCAGGCAGTCGCTAAGATCAACTGCGTGCTCGTGCCGCCGGTCCGCGGGTTCGGCCGGTCGGTTGTTCTTCCGGTCCTCGGGTCGGGGCTCCCACGCATACCGCTGCACACCGTCAACCCACACATACACGTAGCCCGCTGTCCGCAGGACCACCGTCGCACGGTCCGCACCCGCAGGCACTTCGATCTCCGTACGGTAGACATACGGCGTCTGCGAGATCGTGAACCAGTACAGCGGCACCGGTGCGAAGCGCGCCGAATCCGCTTCGGCGCTCGCTTCGATCCAGACTCCCCCCACGCAGACAGCCTCAAGAATGCCTGACAGCAGCATGATTAGCACAAGTGATGCACGGGTAGACATGGATTCCTTCTCCTTTCGCCGTATTCAACAAAGTGAAGCGTCTTGACCGCAAGATACCAGAAGACACGAGCCAAAGCAATACACTGTAGACGATTCAGCAAATCCGCAATAACATTGAGTGGTCGAATCCTGGCCAATTTCTCTTGCAACCAACTTTCGGCAAACGTACTATATGCGGTTTATGTCGGCGGCCCAAGAGTCGATTCATACTGAATGATCCGAAATACGCCAACGTAGCTCAACGGTAGAGCACTGGTTTTGTAAACCAGCGGTTGAGGGTTCGATTCCCTCCGTTGGCTTGGCGTGCAAGAGGCGCATATGGCAGGGTTACAAATGGAAAAGGCAATTGAAAAGGCAAGATCGCTGATAGAGGCAATGGCCTATATCCGCAGCTTTCGTGATCGAGTCGTGGTTGTCAAGTTGGGCGGCAGTATCCTCGAAGACCTGGATCTGCAGAAAAAGCTCCTCACCGACATCGTTTTCATGGCCACCGTCGGCATGAAGCCGATCATCGTGCATGGCGGCGGTAAGGCCATCACCAAGGCCATGGCCGACGCCGGTCTGGAGCCGGTCTGGGTGCACGGTCGACGCTACACCGATCAGCGGACCCTGGCTATCGCCGAACACACCCTCATCCACAAGATCAATACGCCGATCTGCAACACAATTGAGGAATTAGGTTGGGATGCGATGGGCCTGCACAGCCTCAGCAGTTGCGTCGTATTTGCCGAACCACTGCAGATGCAGGGGGAGGACGGCCGCAAGATGGACCTCGGCCTTGTTGGAAAAGTCGTCCACGTCAACGCCGGACTGCTCAACACCGTATGCAACGCCGGCGTCATTCCCGTTATCGCCACAATCGGCTGCACAAAAACCGGCGGCAAGCTCAATATCAACGCCGACAGCGTCGCCGGCAAGGTCGCAGCAGCCGTCAAGGCTGAAAAGCTCGTTGTGCTCAGCGATACGCACGGCATCCTCACAGACATGAACGACCCCGAAAGCAGGATCTCATCGGCAAGCGAAGCCGAGATCGAGAAGATGATCGCCGACGGTGTGATCACAACCGGCATGAAGCCAAAGGTCGAAGCCTGCATCACCGCACTGGACGGCGGCGCCAGGAAGGCCCACATAATCGACGGGCGAATCCCACACTCCCTCCTCCTGGAAATCTACACCGACAAAGGCATCGGCACGCAGATCGTGCAGTAGCCCGAGCATGCAGACGTCAGAATAATGCCGTTTGTGCCGTTCGCCCAGGCGCTTCGCGTGTCAAGTGTTTGTCGCGATATTCACCCAGCGACGAAAACAGCGTTCGCATGATTACAAGCCAGTAATAACGGCCTTTGCGCGTCAGCACCACATGACCATTCCGTACTGTCGCGGCGCGGGTCGACAGGAGGAAAAGCATTTCAGGCCAGACAGTGCGCCAGAATCGCCCATGCCTGGCCTGCATCGCGCCAATATCCATTTTGCCGCCAAGCAGTCTCAGGGCCATATCGAAGCGCATCTGTGCCGCACGCGTAAAGGTGCGGACCATAGCGGGTGAAAAACCCTCTTGCGCCACCCGGTTCATGTAATCGTGTATTGAAAAGGCGTTGACGTACAATGAGCCGTTGATGTAGCTCAGTGCCCCGGGTCCTGTGCCAATGTATTCGTCGTGACTGACAGGATACTCGTCGATGAGTCCGGCCTTTTTCGAAAAACACCAGATGCTTTCCTGGCGGTAGGCCTCGGCGAGCCCGTCGACAATCATCTCGTACATGCGTCTTTCGCGCGCGAAATCGACCTCGGCAGTGCCGCCGAGTTGTCTCTTCTTCGTCTCCGAGAGCATGAGCGGGTACCAGGTCACCTGGTCGGCCGCCAGCTCTGCAGCCGATTCAATGTCGCCCGCCAACTTGGCTTCGTCCTGCCCCGGAAGGTTGAAGATCATGTCGATATTCACTGTGTCAAATTTCCCAATGACGGCTGCGACCCTATCGCGGATGGTATCGGCACTGCCGTACTTGTGACGCCGACGAACGTCCTCCAAAATCGCATCATCGAAAGACTGAACGCCCACCGAGAGGCGATTTGTCCCTATGTCCCCAAGAACCGAAAGTGCGTTGCCGGCAAGGTGATTGGGGTTGGTCTCGACCGAAAGCTGCCGGATCGGCCAGAGCCTCCGGGTCAGGTCCACCACTTCGGCGAGCTTCTCCGGCCATATAGTGGGTGTCCCCCCTCCGATATAAACCGCGCTGAAGCGAAAACCGGAGTCGCAACATGCCTGAATTTCCTTTTTGAGCGATGCAAAATAGTCGCTGGCCGCCGAAGCTTCGAACTTAACCCGAACAAAGGAGCAAAAAGGGCATAGCTCCTCGCAAAAGGGTATGTGAATATACAGAAGATACTCCGATTCCGGATGAGGCGCAGGGTATAACCCCGCCTCTGCGGGTCTGAAAGCGAGATATCGCTTCGTCAGGCGTACAGCCTGAGCCGTCAGCAGGATTTCAGCCAGCATTACCACCCCTGGAAGTCTAAGCAATTGAGCAGTCTAAGGTCGAAATGTTACCCAAAATATGATCAGAATGCAACGTGGCGAGCATCGAATTCCAAACAAATCCGAATTGCTCACACACATAAAGCCGCACAACCCTCACCGAAACCGAGACGCCGCAATAACCTTGCAATCCCGCATGACAGTTGTTAAAATAGGCAAGTTTACAGATCGAATGCTGCCCTCTTGCATCGAGTTTTTAGCGCAGGCAAACGCATTTTTTTGGAGAAGGGTACATTGAAAAAGTTAGCCAAATCGACGGTATCGCTTATATGTTGTATCGCCGCAGTCCT
>JAWLHD010000021.1:0-10453 GCA_041690555.1 Anaerohalosphaeraceae bacterium | reverse complement strand
CGGCCGGAAGCGGCTGCAGCATCCTGCCGAGGGCAAGAATCGGCTCATTGGCGGCCCCCACGGTCGGCACGCCCTTCAGAGACCCGGACAAGCTTGGCACACATTCATACGGCTACCTTGGCGTGCTCTGTGAGAGGAACGGAATTGTCTACACATGCCGAGGCGGCAGCATAGATATAACGCATCTGCGATGGAACGCCGACTATACCCGGAGTCTTATTGACCGCACCCGCAATACGCTGATGAAGAAGGGCAGCGGATTCTCGTTCAATCTGGCTTTCGAGACCTCGACCCATCGTATACAGTTCCATTATCCGGACGATTGGGACACGCTGCCCAATGGGCAGAAGGCGGAAATCGCCGAGAAGGCCGCTTTTGTGATTGGACCCTACCTTGCCTACAATGCCACCATGTGGCACGAATTCCTCACGTGGTTCGGAACGCACTTCATCGGCGTCGAACCAGAGTTCAATTCTGCATTCGCTTGGGAAGACTCGTTCTCAAATCTGATGGGAACGCATCTGGCCGTGAGGGCGATGAAGGATGAAAAACGGACGTATAATTGCGCAATGACCATTGCCTTGAACGATGAGCTTGCCGCACTTGGCGCCTTGCCGTCAAAGACCGCCAGGCGAGAAATTGAGAAGATGCGAGGTTTGTGGTACAAAGGCTATTTTGTACCTTATACGTATCGCCGAAGTTTCGACATGGGCCTCGACAACGGATACGTCACGGCGGTTCTGATCCCGGATGTGGCTGGCTGCGTGGGCGACGCGGCATCTTATCCGATCTGGACCCTCGACCCGCTCGAAGAATTCGGGCTTTCGATTACCTACGAGATCAAGCCCAACGTGTGGGAGCAGGGCAAGATATTCCGCGCAGCCGGCAGCGACCGCATCTTCCCGGAGACACACTTTCCAATTCTGCTGGAATTCGCCAGAAAGGAGGCCGCCGAGAAAGGTCTCCTCTTCGAAGAGTAACAATGCCCAGTCACAACCAGCGACTGTGGTCCAATATGGAGTCATGCCTTGCGCCCGAGGACTGTGGGCTTGTCGCTTCTCAGGCATTTTTTTGAACTTGACAACAATAAGGCTGTTAACATATCATTAATCTGCTACTATTATGGCATGCGGATCGCACTGGATCGTCGGTCCGCCGACAAGTTGCTTGTGTTCGACTTGAATAAGAGCAAGCAGCAGTTGAACAGAACAGGGATGGTTGTGTACCCCTGTGCTGTGGGGGCTGTTGGGCTCTTTTTTTGTTTATGGGGCATCTGTGCGCCCATGCAGAGCCGATTTTCGAAGTTTTTTGAGAGAAGTTACGGCAGATGATAGCAAAAAACAAAGGTTTTTGCGGGGGGTATCGATTCAGCAATTTCGAAGCCGCTCCGCTTGACAAGATTGCGCCGCTGGGCATTCCTTCGACCGTCACCATAACATTGATGCAGGGCTTCAGCGACGAGGTGCCCTGTCTGGTCGCGCCCGGGGACATCGTAAAGGCCGGACAGATCATCGGCCGGGACGATGAGAGCATCAGCAGCCCGGTCCACGCCTCGGTAAACGGCAAAGTTGTCGAGGTGGGCAAGCTGGAGTATCTGGGCAATGAGGTCGCCGCCGTCAAGATCGCTTCGGATGCCAGCCATGGCTGGCAAAGTCTGGATGGGTGCTCGGAGCAGTGGGACAGCCTCTCTGCCGAGCAGATCGAGAAACTTGTCTATCTTTCCGGAGCTTCGGGTGCCGGCCGAGCGGGAATTCCCACGCGATTCAAGAGCTCCATTATCTCCGCCGGTGGCGTCGAGGAGGTAATAATCCACGGCGTCGAATCCGAAATGTACGGACCACTTTGCCAAACACTGCTCAAGGGTGAGAATCTGCTGCATTTCGCCGACGGCCTCAAGATACTCAGAAAGATGCTGCCCGCCGCTGGCTTTCACGTCGCGCTCAATGCCGAACGTCAGGACCTGATCGCCAGGGTATCCGGCGCCCTGACCGCCAGCCGCTGGGTGGAGGTTCGCGCACTTGAGCCGCGATACCCCGCCGATTACGAAGAGGTGCTCGTATCAGCGATTCTGGGACGAGCCGTTCCGGCCGGACATCTGGCCGCGAACATCGGCGTCATTGTGCTGGATATCCAGGATGTGCTGCACGTCTATGACGCAGTCGCCAAGGGCAAGCCCGTGATAGACCGCACGATCGCGCTTTGTGGGCCGGGTTTTACGGACAACACGCACATGCAGGTGCGGATCGGAACGTCCGTGGAGGACGCAGCCGCCGGCCGGGTCAGTCGGGACAAGACATGGCGCTTCCTGCGAAACAGTGCGCTGACCGGCGAACGTATCGCTGAGATGACCCGGCCGATAGATCGCAACTGCCGCGCGTTGATCGCCGTGCACGAGAACGACACACGCGAAATGTTTGCATTTGTTCGCCCGGGTCCTCGCAAGGATTCGTACACGCCCATGTTCCTGTCGAAGCTGCTGGGTAAAACCCTGACGAAACGCGGCGAGACGAATCTGCACGGCGAAGAAAGACCTTGTATCTACTGCGGGTTCTGCGAGGAAGTCTGCCCCGCCGGTCTCATGCCGCACCATCTCTTCCATTACGTGGACCGCAATATCATCGACGAAACGCTCTTGCGATTCAGGATATACGACTGCATCGACTGCAATCTTTGCGCATACGTGTGTCCTTCCAAGATCGCCCTGGGGCGGCATATCAAGGAAGGCAAAGACAAGCTCATCAATGAGGGTCTGACCTGTCCGCCGCCCCCGTCTGATGCAAAGGGAGCCGGCAGGTCGCAGTAGTGCATGGCGGGGACCAATCACGGATACGGTTACCGATTGAATACAGAGGTATTGAATAGATGAAAGCTGTCAGATCATTGTTGGACAAGCTGTACGAGGTTCCGGCTCTGTCGCGGTTCAGGCCGATCATCGGCGCCGCCGACGCCATCATGTACGGGACCAACGAAACGACTCATGCCGCGCCGCACGTCGTGGACAATATCGATATCAAGCGGTACATGTCATTAGTCATCGTGGCGCTGCTGCCGGCCGTTGCCGCCGCGTATTTTTCGTTCGGCTGGCGCGTCATCGCCATCATTATGGTTTCGTATATCGCCGGCGGCGCCGTCGAGGTCATCTTCGCCGTCATCCGCAGGCATGACATTCACGAAGGCTTTCTGATCACCGGACTGATCTTTCCGCTTGTTCTGCCCCCCACGACGCCGCTGTGGGTTGTCGCCGTGGGCGTGGTGTTCGGCACGATGTTCGGCAAGGAAATGTTCGGCGGCACGGGACGCAACATCTTCAATCCCGCACTTGTGGGGCGGCTGTTCATCACGATTGCGTTCCCCGCCATCATGACCATGAGCTGGCAGACGCCCTTTGCCTCGGGTCCCGAGGCGATTACCGCCGCCACCCCCCTGACCACCTACAAAAGCACCGCCCAGGCAAGCGTCGTCAACCCCGAGGTCGTCGAAGCCGGTGCCGGACAGGTGCTCTTCACCAATGCCGCCGCCGTCGCCAAATGCACCCAGAACCCGCAGTCCGAGTTCGACGGCGTCAAAGTCTACTGCATGGGCGACTCCGCCTACCAAAAGGCCGCCAATCATCGAAGAGTCGGACCCGACAACGCCGAACGCGTCGTCTCCTATGCGGACCTGCTCATCGGCAGGGAGCCCGGCAGCATGGGCGAGACTCTCCGCCTGGCCGTTATCGCCGGCGGCTTGTTCCTGATGGTGCTGCGAGTGAGCAACTGGCGAATACCGGTTTCATACATCCTGACGGTTTTCGTCTTCGCTGCAATAGGCAGTTACTTCCTGCCTGCCAGAATTGCCCCGCCCCTCTTCCAGGTGCTTGCAGGAGGGCTTCTGTTCGGTGCAATGTTCATGGCCACCGACCCCATCACCTCGCCGTTTACCAAGGCCGGAAAGTACATCTTCGGCATATCGTGCGGCGTCCTAACTGTCCTGATACGCAGCTTCTCGGGATACGTCGAAGGCGTTATGTTCAGCATCGTTATCATGAACGCGTTTACGCCGCTCATCGACCAGATCGTTTTATCATTCAAGTATCGACCGGTGAAAGTATGATAGACAGAATCAAAATGATTGCGTTCGTTCTGGTGCTCGGCGCCGTGCTCACGACGGCGCTGGTGAGTGTCGACGCCTTCACGGCGCCTTACATCAGGGCCAATCAGAAGAAAAAGCTCCAGGAGAGCATCCTCAAGGCCGCCGAAATCGAATTCGAGCCCGCAACGCTCGAGCAGGCCTTCTCCGAGCAAATCAAGGCCATAGATTACCCCGACGCCCTGCAGCCGCTCGGAGCCGCCGATGACAACAAAAAACGCTTCTATCTGACTCAGGCCGCCGAGGTCATATTCGAATACCGAGGCTCAGGCCTGCAGGACGAAATATACGGAGTCATCTCCTTCGAGCCCGACCTGGAGACCATCAAGGGCATCACAATCGTATCCCAAAACGAAACGCCCGGGCTCGGCGGACGTATAGAAGAAGCCGAATTCCTCGCAAGATTCAAGCAGAAGAAAGTCTTTCCAAGGTTCAGAATTCGGCCGCCGGGAAAAGCATCGGGCGACAACGAAATAGACGGACTCACCGGCGCAACGTTGAGCTGCAATGCACTGGAAGCGCTGCTGAACAAAGAAATCCAGAAATACATACCGGCCATCAAGGAAAGTCTTAGATAATGAGCGCCAAAACGTTTCTTAACGCCGAGGACCGCAAGATCCTCAAGAATGGCTACACCCGCGAGCATCCGATCTTCGTGGTCGGCCTGGGCATTTGCTCCGCACTGGCGGTCAGCAACACCGTCGAAAACGCCATTGCGATGGGCGCCGGTGTCACGTTTGTTCTGCTGGCGACCGCCGTCATCATATCGAGCCTCAGATCACTGATTCCACAACGAGCCAGGATCATCACATATATGATCACCATCGCTTCATTCGTCATCATCGTCCAGAAGTTCCTGGACGCATTCACGCCCGCCATCAGCAAAGCGCTGGGCGCATACGTCGCGCTGATCATCACCAACTGCATCATCATGGGCCGCGCTGAAGCCTTCTACGTGACCCGGACCGTGCGGCATTCCGTCATCGACGCCGTAGGCAACGGCATCGGCTATTCCTTCACGCTGATCGCCATCGCCGCCGTGAGGGAAATCCTCGGTTTCGGAACCCTCCTGGGAATGAAGGTCACCCCCGCAAACTGGGAAAACTGGGTTGTAATGTCAATGGCGCCGGGGGCGTTCTTCCTGCTGGGTGTGGCCATCTGGATCTCAAGGGCGATCACCGAGCGGTCAAGCGGCGAAGAAGAAGGAGACTGACCATGGGGCATCTGATTACCATATTCATTGCGGCGATACTTACGCACAACATCGCCCTGACATACCTGTTGGGCATGTGCCCCTTTGTGTCGCTGTCGCGAACGCGCAAGACCGCCTTCGGAATGAGCATGGCCGTGATCTTCGTCGTCACGCTGACCGCGGCCATCAACTGGCCGATCTACCACAAGCTCCTTGTGCCCGCCAACAGCCAGCTAATCTACTACATCGTCTTCATCATCGTCATCGCAGCCTCCGTACAGCTTGTGGAAATGATCATGGAGCGGTTCTTCCCGCCGCTGCAGGCCGCCTTCGGCATCTTCCTGCCGCTCATCACGGTCAACTGCACCGTCCTGGCTGTGTCGGTTTTCATGGTCCTTCGGGAGTATTCATATGTCGCAACGGTCGTTTTCGCCTTCGGCTCGGCGGTCGGCTGGATGGTCGCGATTATGATCGTTGCGGCGATCAACGAAAAGCTTGCCCTCATCGGCAACGTCCCAAAAGGCCTCCGCGGTACGGCGATCATCATGATCATCGCCGGCATCATCGCCCTGGCCTTCCTGGGGTTCGGCGGAATGGTTGATGTAAAATAGGTTTAGACGGCGAAATCATATGAGCTTTGTTACACCTGTCATTGTTATCACCCTTATCCTGCTGGTTATCACGATACTGCTGTCCATCGCCGACCGACTCCTGGTCAGCTACGGCGAGTGCAAGATAACCGTCCATCAGGAAGACCAGACTAAGGAATTCACCGTCGACGGCGGCGGTTTCCTGCTCTCCGCCCTCACCAGCAACGGAGTCGAAATCACCTCGTCATGCGCGGGAAAGGCAAGCTGCGGATACTGCAAGTGCCGGGTCCTCCAAGGCGGCGGCCAGATACTGCCTACCGAAGAAGTATTCATGAGCCGTGAAGAAAAGCTCTCCGGCATGAGGCTTGCCTGCCAGGTAAAAGTCAAGAACGACCTGGACATCTTCATCCCCGACTTCCTAACGACCGTCAGGGGAATAGTGCAGAACAAAACCTACGATCCGAAATTGCGGTGGCGGTTCATAAAGGACGGATACGAGGATGTGATCGCCGAACCCCGCATCGTGAAGATCGACCCCGAAGATGAGGTGTCCCTCGAAAAGATATTCGACGAGTACCACGACATGCCGGGAGCCGCCGTGCCCATCTTGCAGCGGATCAACAGTACCTTCAACTATCTGCCCGAGCCCGTCCTGCGCCAAACCGCCAAACGACTCGACATGCCGCTGAGCAGCATCTATCGCCTGGCGACGTTTTACAATGCCTTCAGCCTCAAGCCGAAGGGACGAAACGTCATTCGCGTCTGTATGGGCACCTCGTGCTACGTCAAAGGAGGCGGACGCGTCCTCGAAGCCATGGAGCGAAAACTCGGCATCGCCGTCGGCGAGAACACCGAAGACCTCAACTTCGCATTGGAAACTGTCAGTTGCATAGGCTGTTGCGGCCAGTCACCGGTGATCTCCGTCAACGACGAAATATACGGCTATTTCAAAGTAGATATGATAGACGACGTATTGCACAAGTACTGTTTGGGAGCAGAACAATCGCAAAGCTGAATATAGAAGACCTGGACAAGATCGCCCAGAGAATGAAGAAGGTCATCCACCTTCGCGAAGGTCAGGCCAAAGCCAGAGTGATCGTTCACATGGGCACCTGCGGCATCGCCGCCGGCGCTCGTCCCGTCATGACCGCCCTTATGGAGGCCGTCGAGACCAGAGACCTCGCCGACGTGCTGGTTTCGATATCCAGCTGTGCCGGCCTGTGCAGCAGGGAGCCGATGATCACTGTCCAAATGCACGATCAGCCGCCCGTCAAGTACGTGGACATGACCGCCCAAAAGGCCCTTGAGGTCCTCGAAAAACACGTCCTCGGAGGGCAAATTGTTCAGGAATACGCACTGGCCGTCGGCAGCGAGAGAACTATGTAACATGGGATTGCAGTGTCCCAAATGGTCCGGCAGCCGGATCTGAAGATATAGGAGCGACGTTAATATGGCTCATCGTTCGCATGTTATGATTTGCACCTGCACCAACTGCATCTCCAATGGTGCATTGAAAATAAAGAACGCGCTGGAGAAGGAGCTTGCCGACCGGCAGCTTACCGACGACATCCGCGTCGTTCAAACCGGCGCCAGCGGCCTCTGCGTCAAAGGCCCCATCCTGATGGTCCACCCGGACGGCATCTTCTATCAATACCTTAAGGAATCCCACATCGCCAACCTCGTCGAGGAGCATTTCCTCAAGGGCCGACCCGTAAAGGACCTTATGTTCGTTCCGCAGGGCGAGGACACACCCATACCGAAACTGCGCGACATCCCATTCTTCAAGGATCAGCGCCTCATCGCCCTGCGCAACCGGGGAATAATCGACCCCGACAGCCTCGAAGAGTACATCGCCAGTGACGGATACAGGGCGCTGGCCAAGGTGATCGCCTCCATGACGCCCGAAGCCGTGATCGACGAAATGCAGAAGTCCGGCCTGAGAGGTCGTGGAGGAGCCGGCTTCCCAACCGGAAAAAAATGGGGCTTCTGCCGAAGCTACGTCATGAAACGCCGCGCAGAGAAGCCCGATACCCCGTGCTACGTCATCTGCAATGCCGACGAAGGCGACCCCGGCGCGTTCATGGACCGAAGCATACTGGAAGCCGACCCGCATTCCGTGATCGAGGGAATGATCATCGGAGCCTATGCAATGGGCGGCACGCACGGATACATCTACGTCCGAACCGAATACCCGCTGGCCATCCGAAGAATGGTCCAGGCCATCGGCCAGGCCCGCGAACACGGGCTGCTGGGAAAAGACATTCTACAAAGCGGATTCGATTTCGATCTGACTGTGTTCCAGGGTGCAGGCGCCTTCGTGTGCGGTGAAGAGACATCTTTGATTCATTCTATCGAAGGCCTGCCCCCGGAACCCACTCAGAAGCCACCGTTCCCCGCCGAGTCCGGCCTCTGGAACAGCCCCACCAACATCAACAACGTGGAGACGTGGGCAAACGTCGCCGCAATCATAAACTGGGGAGCCGACTGGTTCCGCCAGATCGGCACCGAAACGAGCCCCGGCACGAAAGTGTTTTCGCTGGCGGGCAATATCAACAACGCCGGCCTTGTCGAAGTCCCCATGGGAATCACCCTTCGCGAAATGATCTATGACATAGGCGGCGGAATTCCCTACGGCAAAAAACTCAAGGGCATACAGACCGGCGGACCCTCCGGAGGAGTCATACCCGCAAGCCTTCTCCATCTACCCGTGGACTACGAGCGGCTCAAGGAAGCCGGAGCCATCATGGGCTCGGGCGGCATGATCGTCATGGACGAGGACACCTGCATGGTCGATCTTGCAAAGTACTTCCTCGCGTTCACCGCCGACGAATCCTGCGGCAAGTGTTCATCGTGCCGCGAAGGGGCACAGGCTCTGCATGGAATCCTCGACAAAATATGCAGCGGCAGGGGCGAAATGAGCGATCTGGATCTGCTCGAAGAAATCAGCGAAGCGGTCAAGGACGCTTCCATGTGCGGGCTTGGACAGACGCTGCCCAATCCGATATTGAGCTCGCTCAAGTACTTCCGCGACGAATACATTCAGCACATCAAGTATAAGCGATGCCCCGCGGGCGTGTGCAAGAAGATCATTTCGTCCTCGTGTCAGCACGCCTGTCCGCTTGATCAGGATGTCCCCTGCTACGTCGGGCTCATTGCCCACCGCAGGTTTGAAGAGGCGATCAGAATTGTCCGGCAGAAAAACCCCCTCCCCGCCGTGTGCGGCCGAGTCTGCACCCACCCCTGCGAATCAAAGTGCAAAGCCGGTGCAGGAGGCGGCGTCGCCATCAATATCAAGTCCCTGAAGCGCTTCCTCGCCGACTACGAGATGCAGAAAGGCCTCACCGTCGACGTCGGCGCAAAACCGAAGAATGGCAAGAAGGTCGCCGTTGTCGGATCAGGTCCCGCCGGACTCTCCGCCGCCTACTATCTGGCGCTGGAAGGCTACGAAGTTGTCGTGTTCGAGGCCCTGCCCGTCGCCGGCGGAATGCTGGCGGTGGGTATCCCCAGATACCGGCTCCCGAAGGACATTCTCCATTACGAAATCGATATCATCAAAAAGGCCGGCGTAGAGATTCGCACCGGCGTCAAAGTCGGCCACGACGTACCCTTCGACGACCTGCGCAAAAACTATGACGCCGTCCTCATTGCCGTCGGCGCCCACTCAGGATTGAAGTTAGGCATCCCCGGAGAAGACGCCGACGGAGTCATCGACGCTGTCGACTTCCTCAGAAAGGTCAGCCTCGGACAGGACGTCAACCTTGGAGACAAGGTCATGGTCATCGGCGGTGGAAACGCCGCAATTGACGCCGCGCGAACCGCCAGACGCCTCGGCAAACAGGTGACAATCTCCTACCGAAGAACCAAACTGCAGATGCCCGCTATTCCCGAAGAGGTCCACGAAGCTTTGATGGAAGGCGTCAAGATCGAATACCTCGTAGCCCCCGTCCGCACCATCAGCGACAACGGCAGACTCACCGGCGTCGAAATGATCAGAATGCAGTTGGGCGAGTTCGACAAGAGCGGCAGACCCAGACCCGTGCCGATGCCCGGTTCCGAATTCGTAGTCGACGTCGACACTCTCATCCCGGCAATCAGCCAGGAGCCCAACGTAAGTTCCGTTGCCGGCAGCATCGAATTGAAGCTTACAAAATGGAACACTATCGAAGCCGACGCCGAAACGTTTTACACCGGCATTGACGGCGTGTTCGCCTGCGGCGATGCCGTCAGGGGCCCCGATACCGTCACAACCGCACTCGCCGACGGCAGAACCGCCGCCCTCATGATAGACAAACACATCAAAGGAGAGCCGCTCGAACGCACCTACGACATAACGCGACCCGTCGCACGCATCGAGGCGATTCAGCTCACCGATGACGAAATCGCCGCCATGAAGCCCGCCGCAATCCCCGTCATCGATGTCGAACAGCGCCGCTCCAATTTCGATGAAGTCGAGCAGGCCTTCACCGAGGAAGTCGCTGTTCGAGAGGCCAAAAGATGCTACAGGTGCGATCTGGAAGTCGACGACAACGAAACTCAGTCGAGC
>JAWLHD010000020.1:0-19396 GCA_041690555.1 Anaerohalosphaeraceae bacterium | reverse complement strand
GCGTTGAACTCGCCGCCGCGCTGCCCCTGCCACGAATCATCAATATTTATGTAGGCCCAGCCGTGATTGATCAGGCCGGTATCAACCATCGCCCTTGCCGCCGCCTTGATCTTGTTGGCGTCGACGGCGCCCGCCCAGCAGTTCCAACTGTTCCAGCCCAAGGGCGGCGTCAGGCAGATGCGCTCACCGGCGACAATACGAAAAGACTTTGCGCCGGCGCCCAGCGCATTCCTCGCCGTAAGCGTCATCTGGTATTCGCCCTTGGCTCTGAGCACACCGGTGATGCGTCCCGTGTCCTTGTCGAGCGACAGCCCCGCCGGCAGATTATGCGCCTCGAATGTCATCGGGCGATCTCCCGTCGCCGGTATCGTATAAAGCACCGGCGAGCCGGGCCGAACACCGAAGACGGCAGGCCCGTTGATCCGCGGCTGACGCGGCGGCGCCGGCGTCAGTATGTACGGCTCCACCGCCGCCGAGGATATCATCTGCGGATCCTCACCCGTAACACGCAGCTTTGCATCCGCCCAGTTGGCATGATCGTACGCCAGTCCGTCACCGCCGTCCGTGACAATAAGGCCTAACTTTTTTACGCCGCGCGTCAGCACGTTGACCTCCTTCGCCGCGTCGCCCGGTTTCATCAGCCCGCTTTGCCACAGCACCTCGCCTTTGCCGAACACGATGAACTCCACACTGCCCGGCGCCCTGCCGACCTCGTCATCCACGCCAACAAACGCCGTGAAGTGGCTCGTCCATCCATCCATCTTGATCCAAATCGCCGAGGGAGCATGCGTGCCAATGCCCCGCTCGAACTTCTGCCCCCCGATCGAAATCGGATTGCCCTCCACCGAAGCGTTGCGCTGAGCCGTACCCCAGCCCGCTTCGACTTTGCCGATATCCAGCTCATCAAGCCACACAAAACGAACCGCCCCCCGAACGTTTGCCGACAAGGAAGCAATCACAATAGCAGCCATCATTACAGTCAAAATTGCCTGATCACCCGGATTACGCACCATTCACAACACCCCTTCGCAGGAAAGAATACGGCATTCTTCAGATCACCGCCAAATATAGCACAAAAAGCCAACAACCGCAAACTCAACTATGTACCCCTGTTGCATCAAACAAGCCCCGGCTGTATTATAACAGCATGGCGTCCGACCGGCGGATATTTGCTTGTATTCAGGAGGAAAATCATGTCTTTGCGATCGCATAGTGTTGTGGTCTTTCTTGTAATGCTGCTCAACACATCTGCCCCGGCAAGGCCGATGTTCTTTCCCGGCAGGACATGGACAGAGAGCACGCCCGAAGCACAGGGCGTCGACGGCGCCGGGCTCGGCGAGGCCGTCGCTTTTCTCCAGGCCAACGCCGGCCGAGACGGCGTCAGCGAACTGGTCATCGTAAGAAACGGCGTCATCATCCACAAGGGCGACAATATCGACAAGGTCCACGGCGTCTGGTCGATGACCAAATCGTTTACCAGCACCGTGCTCGGCCTGCTCGTCTATGATGCAAAGGTCACAGTCGACACGCACGCAAAGGATTTCGTCCCGGCTATGGCGCAAGACTTTTCCGAAGTCACCCTCAAACACTTCGCAACTATGACCAGCGGCTATCGTGCAGTCGGCGATGAACCCCAAGGCAGCTACACTCACGGACCAAGCAGGACGCCATTCCAACCCGGTGAACCGCTGTTTGCGCCCGGCACAAAATACGCCTATTGGGACTCTGCAATGAACCAGTTCGCAAACTTGCTGACGCGCATCGCCGGCGAAAAGCTCGAAGACCTTTTCAAACGCAGAATCGCCGATCCCATCGGAATGGACCGCTCGCAGTGGCGATGGGGCGACTTCGGCGCCGTCGATGGTCTCGTCGTAAACGGCGGCTCCGGCAACAGCAACCGGCATATCTTCATATCCGCCCGCCAGATGGCGCGCTTTGGACATCTGTATCTTAATCGCGGCATGTGGGACGGCAAGCAGTTGCTCAGCGCTGACTGGGTCGACTACGCCACCAGAGTACACGTACCCGCCGCCACGCCCCTGGGCCACAGGGAGAGCGGCATCGACGGCCGCGGCGTTTACGGCTTCAACTGGTGGGTAAACGGTGTCGGCCCCAACGGCAAGAGACTCTGGCCCGCCGCGCCTCCGCGAACTTACGCCGCCAGCGGACACAACAATAACAAAATGATCGTCATTCCCGAATGGCGAATGGTAATCGTCCGCCTTGGCCTCGATCAGGCCGACTGTGTCATGGGCAACGACGTCTGGAACGCCTTCATCCAGAAGATCGCCGCATCGGTCACCGATGCCGCCAAGCCGCCGCGGGTGCCGGAAAGGAACCCGTGATATTGCACCGACGACAGCAGTCGTGCCGTCCATTGCCGGTTCGCAGGCAAGCAGCGGGCTGCCAAGGATACAATCGCCGCCGGTGCATTGACTTGTTGAAATAACGGTGGTACGATGACATATTGTTACTCGCGAAAAAGTTCTATCAGACATGGAAAGGAGATCGGTGATGTTAAGAAAACACATCGTCGCGGCCATTGCAGTCGTTTGTGCAATCTCAGCCGCACAGGCTCAGAGTCTCATTCAGAACGGTAACTTCGAAACATGGACCGCCGGTCTGCCCAACAACTGGATCAATGTCGAGTCCGTAATTGTCCCAACCCAGCGGCCGGGGCTTGATGGAACGGGCTCATCGCTGAATCTTGGCTTGAGCGGCACAAACGTCAATGCGGCGATTCGACAGCCGTTTTCGCCGGGGCTTGGGGGCAGTTTCTACGTGCAGTTCGATTTCGCTTTCGCCAACCCGGGCGCGGATCGAGCCATGAATGCAACGCTCAAGAGCGGCGGCAGCACCGCAATCAATACCCGGGTCAATGCCGGGCAGGTTGAATTCTACGGTTCTGCAACCGGAACCGGCGGCATGGGCTGGCAGGTGGTAGCGGGCACACAGGGACAGATGTTGGCGTCGAATTTCACGACGGGAACACTGGTGGTCTACCGCCTGATCATAAAGGGCGTCTGGCAGCAGTATTACACCGCCTCGGTAACAAACCTCACAACGGGCGTCGATCTTGCGGTTGATGTGCCCGTCAACCTCTGGCAGGCAACGGCTACACCTTTCAATGAACTGCGGCTGGAACGAGGGCGCAGCGGCGCCGACTGGCGGGTGGACAATGTAATGGTCTTCGCCAATGACCCCAAGATTCCGGTCGTTAACGCGGGCGATAATCGGCAGGTAACGGCGCCGGACAACACGGTGCAAATGACTCCGTCCGTGGTCGATCTCGATACCGCACCGGAAAATCTGACCTACGCCTGGACCCAGGTGAGCGGACCGGCGGCTTCGTTCAGTACGGCGCCGGGTGAGACCGCCGGCGATCCGCAGGCCGTGATTAAGCTTGACGGCGGTCCCGGCGTATATGAGTTCAAACTGACCGTCAGCGATCCGGACGACAACACCGGCGAGGATACTGTACTGGTTCGCGTCAAGACCGCATCCGACAGCGTGCTCCTTGGCCACTGGGCCTTTGAAGACGACCCCGAAGGTATCATTGCAGCCGACAGCCTTGATGTGCTGCTGGGCAATGTTGCGGCCGATGATGGCATTCTTGCGGCACTATTGCCCTGGAGCAGCGACCCCAACAACGATCCGAATTGGGTCGCGGGATGGGTCGGAGATGGCGCTCTGGACTTCTTCGATCACAGCGTTGTGGATATCCAGCAGAACACCGATGCGGACCCGAATCTCCTGAACATGCAATGGGAGATTTCGCTGGCCGCGTGGGTAAAGCCCGACCCGAGAACGCTGGGCAGGCAGTGCACCATCATAGTCCGAGGCAATCCGTTCAACTGGACGCTGCGGCAGATCGAACCGGGGACAGCCGAGATCACGCTCGGCCTGGAAACCGGCAACCTGTTCACGCGCGGCACGGTTAATCTCGTGGACGGCTATTGGCACCACGTCGCGGGCACCTATGACGGCAAGGACGTCAAGCTGTATGTCGACGGCGTCCTGGATGTCAGCCAGCCGGGGGGCGCCCTCATGCGGATACACCCTGAGTCCGAAGTGACGATCGGCGGCAGACACGACTTCGCCTATTCATGGTTCGGACTTCTCGACGACGTCCGGGTATACAGCTATGCCCTCAGTCCCGAGGAGATTCACGATCTGGTCCTGCTCGGCAAAAACGTTATTCCCTCGGTCGCCATCGATGATACAATTCCAACCGAGTTGATAATCGCCTTCCAGGATTCGGCCGAATTGACGGCTCAAGTCAACGACTTGAACACCACACAGGGCCAGGCTGTGATAACGACGTGGTCGGTTGAGGATGCATCGCTGGCCGACAAGGTCGTCTTCGCCGACGCCTCAAGCGCCAACACCACCGCGACCTTCCTTGAGCCTGGCATTTACACGCTGAGGCTGACTGTAGAGGACGAGTTCGGCGCCGGCGCCGAAGGCGACATTTACGACCAGATCACGATCTTCGTTAAGGATGCGGTCTGCCGCGACCTGCTTGTACCGGATCCCATATCCGGCCTGCTGGTTAATCCTCACCTGCCCTTCGACGTGACCGGCCCGGAGGGCGAGCCCGATTGCTATGTTAATCTGCACGACCTGGCGATAATGGCAAAGATGTGGATGCTCTGCAATGACCCGCAGGGCGAAGGCTGCCAGCCGATCAGATAAACCCAGCTCACTAACTGAAGCAACAGACCGGGCGCCTCTGCGATTATCGCGGCGCCCGGTTTTTTGTCCCAGCAAAACGACCAAGTCGAATCCGGTACCCCGCTAATTCATAATTGTCGGTCGTGTTGACTCCAGCAAAGGGCGGCGGTATACTGCGTATTTGTTTGTAAGCGTCTTGTTCTTTGTCGAAAAAAGGAGATGGTGATGTCACTTAGAAGCATTTTCGCAATTGTTGCGGTTTTGTGCGCAGCCTCCGCTGCCCACAGTCAGAACCTCATCCAAAACGGGACTTTTGAAAACTGGACAGGCGCTAATCCGGACAACTGGTCGTCTCTTAACACTCTGGTCCCAACCAAGGCCGCCGGGCTGGACGGAACGGGGTTTTCCGTCAACCTCGGCCTCAGCGGCGCAAACAACAGCTCCGGCTTGCACCAGGCCCTGCTGCAGCCGCTCACAGGCAGTTTCTTCGTGCAGTTCGACTTTGCTTACCAGGCAGGGACCACTGGCGACCGCACAATGGATGTAACTCTCAAGAGCAGCACCGCAGCCAGCATACTCCACCCCCGCGTCAGCTCCGCCGGCCAGGTCGAGTTCTATGGATCGGCGACCGGAGCCGACCCAAGGGCATGGCATGCGCTCCCGGGGACCGCAGGGCAGATGTTTCCGTCCAACTTCTCCACCGGCACAATCGTCGTCTATCGCATGACCATCAAGGGAACATGGATGGGCCAGTACACCGTATCGCTGAAAAACCTCACAACCAATACCGACATAGCCGTTGATGTACCCATGAGCATGTGGCAGGAACCGGCTGCCTCGTTTGCGGGACTGAGACTCGAACGCGGACGCAGCCGCGCTGACTGGCGCGCCGACAACGTCATGGTCTACGCGCAGGATCCGACCAAACCAAACGTCAACGCCGGACCCAACCGTCAGATAACGGCCCCGGATAACGTAGTACAGATGAATCCGTCGGTCTTTGACATCGACACCGCCTTCGAGGACCTGACCTGGCAGTGGACCCAGGTCAGCGGACCCGACGCATCGTTCAGCACAACCCCCGGCCAAACCGCCAACGATCCCGATGCCGTGATCACTCTTGACGGCGGGCCCGGTCTCTACGAGTTCAAGCTTACTGTCACTGATCCGGACGACAACTTCGGCGAGGCGACGGTGCTGGTGCGATTCAAGAGCGCGGATGACGACGCACTTCTGGGACACTGGGCGTTCGAGGACCAGCCTCAGGACAAAACCATCGCCGACAGCCTTAACCCGCTCCTCGGCAATATCGCCCCGGATGACGGAGTTCTCGGACTCATTAATCCCCTGGTCGGCGACCCCAACAGCGATCCCAACTGGGTCGAAGGATGGGTTGGAGACGCCGCTTTGCAATTCTCGGGCAACGCACTTGCCTCGATCCAGGTAGACACAAGCGCCGACCCGAACATGACCGATCTCCAGTGGGAGCTTTCGTTGGCGGCGTGGGTAAAACCCGACATAGCCACCCTTGCCAACCAGTACAACACCATCATAGCACGCGCCAATCCGTTCAACTGGGTTCTCAGGCAGCTTGGCAACGGAACGGTTGAGTTCACCCTGGCGCTGGATGGCGCAGGCAACCTGTTTACGGCAGGTACGGTTCATCTCGTAGACGGCTACTGGCACCATGTCGCCGGCACCTATGACGGCAACGAAGTGAGAATTTATGTCGACGGCATCCTCGACGTTAGTCGCCCGGCCGCCGGATTCCTGCAGGTACACCCCGAAGCCGAAGTAACCATCGCCGGCAGGCACACACAAGGCCACCCCTGGAGCGGCTTGATTGACGACGTCCGTGTTTACAGCTACGCCCTGAGTGCCGAAGAAGTGCAGGACCTTGTACGCATGGGCAACAACGTCATACCGTGGGTCGCCATCGATGACACCATTGCCACCGAGATCATTATCGCCTTCCAGGACTCCGTCGATCTGACCGCACAGGTGATCGACTGGAACCTGGATCAGGGCCAGATAGTCACCGCCGAATGGACGGTACCGGACGCCGCTCTGGTCGACAAGGTAGTTTTCGACGACGCTTCCAGCCCAAATACCACCGTAACCTTCCTCGAACCGGGCATCTATACTCTCAGGCTGACGGTACAGGATGAGTTCGGCGCAGGCGCAGAGGGCGACATCTACGACGAAACCACGATCTACGTCAAGGACGCCGTCTGCCGCGATCTGCTCGTCATGGACCCGCAGTCGGGGCTCCTCGTCAACCCGGTCCTGTCTTTCGATGTCAGCGGACCCGATGGCGAGCCCGATTGCTACGTGAATCTGCATGACTTGGCGGTCCTGGCGCTGCAGTGGATGCTCTGCAATGACCCGCAGGGCGATGGCTGTCAGCCGGTCAGGTAAGAACCGCGACGCAATCAGCGCAGATCAGGAACCCAAGGATTGGGCGCCGAGCGGCTTCTGCGGCGCCCAATCCTTTTCTATCGATACGACAGGAAGCCGGACACGAACAGGAATAACTCATGAGCAGCAGCAGAGTCTTCCGGATCATAATGGCGCCGGCCGTTTTTTGCATCGCCGCCTCCACAGCAAATGCCAATGATAACCTGCGGTATTACTTTCCCCCCGAAACTGTAACTCCGCAAACCGTCTCCACCGATGTGTGCATCTACGGCGGCACTTCCGCGGGTGTCGCCGCGGCGCTTGAACTTAGCCGTCTCGGCATCAGTTCAGTGATCGTGCACCCGGGCACGCGCCTCGGCGGGCTCTCCAGCGGAGGCCTCGGCTGGACGGACATCGGCAACAAAGACGCCATCCACGGCCTGTCCCGCGAGTTCTACCAGCGTGTCGGAGCAAAATACGGCGTCAGCGAAGACTGGACCTTCGAACCATCGGTTGCTCTGGCCGTCTTTCATGATATGGTCGCCGAAGCCGCAGTGCCCGTCTACTACAAGGCTTTTCTCGACGATGTCGAGATGTCCGGCTCGCGCATCACCGCCGTCAAAATGGAAAACGGCCTGCGCGTCGTCGCCGGCTACTTCATCGACGCAACCTACGAAGGCGACCTGATGGCCGCCGCCGGCGTATCATACGCAACTGGACGCGAATCAAACTCTCTCTACGGCGAAACATGGAACGGCCAGCAGGTCCGACCGACCCACCAGTTCAACTACAACGTAAGCCCCTATGTCGTCGCCGGCAATCCCGCAAGCGGACTTCTGCCCGGAATCGAAACCACAACCCCCGTCATCGGCGAAGGCGATCACCGAGTACAGGCCTACAACTTCCGCATGTGCCTCACTCAGGTTACAGGCAACCGCATCCCCTTCCAGAAACCAGCCGGCTACGACCGCGCGTGGTACGTCCTGCTGGACCGATACCTTGCCGCGGGCTTCACGCAGGTCTTCAACAAATTCGACCCCGTCAACAACGGCAAGACCGACACCAATAATCACGGCGCCGTCAGCACTGACTTCATCGGGCAAAACTACGGCTGGCCCGACGGCACGTACCAGCAGCGGGAAGAAATCTTCCAAGCCCATGTAACATACCAGAAGGGCCTCATGTGGTTCCTGGCAAACGACCCCAACGTCCCCTCGGCGATCCGCACGCAGATGAGCGCCTGGGGACTCGCTGTCGATGAGTTCACCGAGACCGGCGGCTGGCCGACCCAGCTCTACATCCGCGAGGCCCGACGCATGGTCGGCGACTATGTCATCACCGAACACGACGTAAGGAGCACCCGACTCGCAAAGGACTCTGTAGGACTGGCCGCCTATACGATGGACAGCCACAACTGCCGACGCTTCGTGGATGCCGCGGGCTGGGTGAGAAACGAAGGCGACGTACAGATCGGCGGCTTCAGCCCCTATCCCATCTCCTACCGGGCAATAGTCCCCCGTGTCGGCGAATGCACCAACCTCGCCGTGCCGGTCTGCCTCTCCGCCTCGCACATCGCCTTCGGCTCGATCCGAATGGAGCCCGTCTTCATGATACTCGCCCAGTCCTCGGCCTGCGCAATTGCCCAGGCGCGCACCGACAATCGAGACCTGCGAAACGTCGACATAAAGGCTCTCCAGACCACTCTGGAGATACGCGGCCAGAGGCTCTACTGGAACCTGCTGCCCGAAGACATCGAAGGCACGATCATTGACTCTGAAGACGCCGGCGTCCAGATCGTCGGCAACTGGCTGTCCAGCACTTCCGTCGCCGGCTATAATGGCCTCAATTACCTGCACGACGACAACACTGCAAAAGGTCAGAAGTCGGTGCGATTCGATCTCAACGTCCCCGCTGCAGGTTCTTATAAGGTTTACCTGCGATGGACCGCACACAGCAACCGCGCATCCAACGTGCCCGTTACGGTGCTGCATGAAGACGGTCAGACCGCTCACGTCATCGACCAGCGATCCAACGGCAGCCGATGGATGATCCTCGATGCATACAATTTCACGCCGTCGACCGGATCGATCACGATCTCAAACGCCCAAACCGACGGATATGTCATCGTGGATGCCGTGTTGTACACCCCCGCCCAGCCAATCTCCTGCGAAGACATAATGGCGTTCGGCGCCAGGCTCGCCGCCGACGTCAGCGGACCGGATGGCCGACCGGACTGCTACGTAGACCTTTACGATCTCGCCGAATTCACCCGCCAGTGGCTCGACTGCAACCACCCCCTGCACTGTCCCGACTGACTGCCGCGGCCTGCTTATTCGCTCATCGGCTTGCCGTCCGGACCGGCCGGGCTCTCGACAGTTATCCTGTCGCCCAGCAATCGTACAAGGTCGGGCAGGTCATAGACAGTCAGCGCACCGTGCACCGCGTTGACAAGCTGGTTGTCGTGCATCTTCGAATGAATGATACTCGACCATGATGCAAGCGTCCCTCGCAGCGTAACCGCCTTGAAAAGGTCCTGCTCCAGCGCAGCGGCGTGAAGCGCCGCAACGCCCACGTTGCCCGCCGCAACCAGCTCCACCGCCCCGTCCTGGCCACTCGCACGCCGCCGTACAAGACGCGCACACACAAGCACGTCCTCCGCACGCATCCCGACATAAGACCGACCCATCACGTACGCCGCGTAAACGTCTTGCCCGTCCATGCCGAAAAAAGGCGCGCCGTACCGCTGCTGCGTCTGCTTTGTCTCACCGCTGCCGCGCACGTCCACAGCCAGCACGACCTTGCCCGCACGCACAAGATCTTCAATCTCACCGCCCGAATCCGCCCCCGCCTGCTTGCCCGCTTCATTCACATATACCACAGACCCGCCGCAAGATCCGCCGTCCGGAACAAACTCAAGCGCCGGCAGGCAAATCCCCTCCTCCGGAACGATCGTCAGCTTGCGGATGGTGTACCCGTCACGCCTCAGAGTCTCGCCTTCCTGCACCTTGGGCTCGCCAAGCTCCGCAAGCCTCCGCACGCCGGCCAATCCTCTCACCCCCGTCAGAAGCTCGTCGCCGCCGCCGTCCCGCCAAAGCGCCTTTCTCGTGGCCGCAAGCTGCTCTTCATACTGGATGTTAATGTCGTAAGTCGATCGCGCCCCCTCCAAAAGCATCACCTGCCCGTTGGGCGTGCACAGCGCCTCCTCCAAAGACAGCGGCACAATGTCCCCCGGCTCCTCAATCGCCTCATCCCGCCCAGCAAGCCACCGTGCCATCCACCGCACCGCGCCGTTCCGCAGGTGTATGTTCCACCCATGCTCGTTGTCCGTCTCGACAAGATCAACCCGCTCGGCCGCCCCCATCCGCGTATACAGCCGCTTCGCTCGCCGAAACGTCTCCCACGTTCCCGATATGTCAAAATAGTCCCGCGTTGCGCACCCGATCAGCGTCGGCCGAGGCGCACGCATCATAACGTAATCCGCATGGTCCATCCCGAACGCCAATTGCCCAAAGATGTTCTGCTCGGCGTCCTGACACCCAATCGTATTAATCAGCCGCTCGAAACTCGTGATGTAGCAGCACGGCATCGCCGCCGCAATCCGCTCATCGAGCGCCATGAAATACGCCGTCTGAGTACCGCCGCCGCTGTTGCCCGTGCACCCGATCTTGCCCGCGTCGATATCCGGCCGGGACTGCAAATAGTCAATCGCACGCATTCCGTCCCAGATCTCATAAGTCGCCGTATTCCACCCCAACAGAATCGCACCCACACCTAACATCGTATGCGCCCGCGTCCCGCGAATCGGCGCCTTGCCGTTGGCATCGAGGTACTGACTCCGCTCCCCCTGGTCAATCGGGTCAAACACAAACGCCGCAATGCCGTTCAGCGCCATAAGCGCCCCGGCGCGCTGATAAAGATCGTAAGCCTTCGCGGTATCACTGTGTCCGCACGGCACCAACACGCCCGGATACGGTTTGGCAAATCGCTCGTCGGCCGGCACAAAAAGAAGCCCCGTAACAAAATGTCGCGGCCGACTCTCGAAGACAACCTTCTCCACCCGGTACCCGGCACGCTCGACAACGCCGGTCACCCTCGCATTGAGCGGCGTCCGCTCAGGAAATCCCCCAAGCGCCTCAACGAACTTCGCCTTCATCTCTGCCTGGTACGCCTCAATCTGCTCGACTGTCTTGCGCGACTCGTACGACGCCTGCCACTGCCGTCCCAGGCGCGCAGCCTCCGCCGACCAGTACCGCTTCATCATGTCACGCGGCGCACCGCCGTCCATCGTATCCGACAGAACCGTCAGGTCCTCGGCGCCGCACCACGACGCAAACAGAACAAACGCCATCACAAGGTATACTTTCATCATTGACTCTCCACCGCAAAACATCATTCGAGGATCACAAAATCATCCAGCAGCACTCGATCATCCTCGCCGCCCTCGAAGATGATCTTGAAATTGTCCATCACGTCACCTTCCAGACTCGGCCCCTTCATACCCCAGCCCGTCCGCGCCTCCATCGCCCGGAATTCCACCGTCCGCCACCCATCCTTTGGAAGCGAGCCAATCTCATATCGGCAATTGTCGCCGTTCTTCTTTGACCAGATCAGTATGATCGCCTGCTTCGCCTCGCCAAGCGCCTTGAGCCTCATACGCACCGTCGTCGACTCACGCACCGGTACACCGAAGCGGTTCCAAATCCACGCCCCTTTCGGCCCGAAGGAATACGCCTTCGAATCGCCGCCCGCCCCTTCAACCACCCGCCCGCCGGAAAACCCGCCGTCCCCCGCCTCGAAATCCGCCTCAAACGCCGCCGCACCCGGCTCCGGGACCAAAACGCCCGGCGTAAGCAGAGCACTGTGTGACGGTCTTGCCTTCTTCGCGCCGCCCGCCGGCCTGCCCTGAACCGGACCAATATACTCCGTCGCGATCACGATATCGTCGAACCAAACCTCCATCACACGCGACTCAGGATTCGGATCGTTGTTATGCCGCGCCGGCTGATCCGTGCAGTAATACAGAAGCCAGAAGCTGTTGATCTTCAGCTTGTCCGTCGTCCGCCACCGAAAACCGTCAAAATACCCGTGCAACTCTCCGTCCACCCAGAACGCCTGAACCCCGTCCGCCTTCTCCGGCGAGCTGTTCGCCTTGAGCATCGCCTCCACGCAGTACCACCGACCCGGCTCGATCACCTCTTGCTTGCCATTATACACCGAACCCCACTTCGTCTCCATCTCATGCCAGTACGTATAAAAGTTCCACACGCCCGGCGGAGGATACTTGCCCCAGCGCCCCGTCGGCTCGATCCCCGTAGAAAACTTCTCATCACCCGGAGGCGTCTCTCCCGCACCGCCCTTCGGCCACGGTTTAGGATTCCGATCCGCAACAAGATGCACAAAGTGATGTATATACCCGGTCTTCTCATGGAATTTCACATAGAACCGCGCATACATCGTATCCACCCCCCGCGGATGCGTAAACAAATGCCCGTTGTTGCGAATATGGATGGACCGTTCACCCGGCGATCCGCCATGAACGTCCTGCGACAAGCTGATGTTCTCACGCAGATAGATATGCCCCCACCGCGCGCCGATCTCCTCCACGGTCCCGGTCTCGAAGTCCTCCACGAACAGCACCCGCGGATCGTTCTCGATACCCTCATCCCCCGGATACTTCGCCGCAATCCCCGACGTAACCTGCGCCGCCGCCGCACCGGCCGTAACCAGCAAACTCAACAGCCCAATAATCGTTCTGCCGTTCATCGCAGCCTCCCAATTAGTTGAATGCTAAAGCAGCCTCCGACTATGCCCCTGCCGTTTGTATTTCTCCAGAAGCTCCATCATGCGCTCGACCACCTCCGGGTGCTCCGAATACACGTTGTTCTTCTCGCCGATGTCCTTCGACAGATCATACAACTGCACCGGCGGCAGCCCCAGCTTCTTCGCCGCCTCGGGCCGAGGATAACTCCACCCCCCCGAACCCGCACAAAGCTCCAGCTTCCACTTGTCCTGCCGAATCGAAAAGGACCCGTCAATCGAATGATGCACCGTCGCCTCGCGCAGCGGCCTCCCGTGCTCCCTGCCCAAAAGCACATCGAGTATGCTCACCGAGTCCTCTCCCGCGTCGTGCGGCAGCTTCTCGCCCACAATCTCCGCCGCCGTCGCCATCAGATCAGTCAGGCATATCGTCTCGTCGCAGCGCGAACCGGCCCTGATCCGACCCGGCCACCTCACGATGAAAGGTATCCGGTGCCCGCCTTCGAAGATGTCCGCCTTGTGCCCACGAAAAACATAACTGGGATTGTGACCGTGCTCGGCAAGCGCCTTGTAATCCGCCTGCGGCGAACAGCCGTTGTCACTCGTAAAAATAATCAACGTATCGTCAGCCACCCCGTTCCGTTCGAGCGCCGCAACAACCTGACCAACCGTCCAGTCAATCTGCATAACAAAATCGCCGTACACTCCGATGCCGCTCTTGCCGGCGAATCGCTCCGTCGGCACAATCGGCGTATGCGGCGCAGCCAGCGGCATGTACACAAAGAACGGCCTGCCCGGCGTCTCCCTGGCGCACCTGTCGATGAACTCCACGGTCTTATCGAGAAACTTGTCCATCACCTCAACGTGCTTGAAGTCAGGCGATATCGGCCCGCCCCGCCAGAATGCCGGCGACGGCGAAGCCTCGACAGTATCCGTCGGCTGCATCGTCGGCCGATCGTTCTCGACATAGCAATACGGCACCATGTCCAGCGATGCCGGAATACCGAAAAAGTAATCGAACCCGATATCGTTGGGTCCCGGACGAAGCGGCTTGTCATAGTCGGTCTTCTCCTCGCGCCCCAGACCGAGGTGCCACTTGCCCACGCACGCCGTCGCGTACCCATGCCTCTTCAACACCGACGCAACCGTCTCTCGACCCTCCTCGATCAGCGAAGGCGAGTAACCCCACAAAACCCCGCTTTTCAAATGCGTCCGCCAGCAATACCGCCCGGTGAGAATCCCGTACCGCGTCGGCGTGCAAACAGCCGAATTCGAATGCGCATCCGTAAAGACCATCCCCTCCTTCGCCAATCGATCGACATGCGGAGTAGGTATCTTGCCGTCGGCGTTCAAACACCCGATATCGCCGTACCCAAGGTCGTCCGCCAGAATGTACACGATGTTCGGCAGTTGACGCTTCCGCCCCTCCGCAAAAACCGGCGGCATCATCGCAGCTATCGCCGAAACGCCAATCGCCTTCAAGAACCTGCGCCTGCTCATTTGAACCATCACTATCCTCCAGTCCTGGGCAGCGCCCTGCCCATCCACCGGTCAAACCTGTCCCGCGTCGGAGGCTCCGGCACACGATCATCCGTCTCCTCGATCCACTCCTCAAGCGCCGCCCGCATCTTCCGGAGCACACCGGCATGTCTTGCATCCTGCGCCAGATTCCTCAACGAATATGGATCGGCCTTGACGTCATAGAGTTCCTCCTTCGGCCGAGGCGTAACAAAGCACTGCCGCTGATGCTCCGCCAGCTTCCCCTCCCTCTCCAGCCGAATCATCTCCTGGTACGTAATACTCCGCACCGCATCCGCCGGCGGACTCGCGTTCAAGTGCGGATAGGCATTGCGAATGTAAAGCCACTCATTCGACCGAACGCCGCGGCTGTGCGCCTGATAGTCATGCCAGTTATGCTCCGCAAACACATACTGCCGCGTCCGCGTTGACGTATCCTTCAGCATACGCGCAAATGACCGTCCTTGAAATGTCTTTGAAATCTCCCCACCGCCCAGTTCAATCAGTGTCGGCGCAATATCAACCGAGCTGACAAGCCCCTCGCAGGTCGACCCTGCTTGCACCCTGCCCGGCAGCCGCACGATGAACGGCGTCTTTACACCACTGTCGTACACCGTCGTCTTGCATCGCGGAAACGGCCGCCCGTTATCCGAAAGAAACATCACCAGCGTATCCTCCGCCGCATCCTGCGCATCGAGTTCATCGAGCACTTCACCGATGAACCCGTCCATCCGTGTGATCTCGTCGTAGTACATTGCAAGATCCTTGCGCGTCGCCGCGTTATCAGGCAGGAATGGCGGCACGACCGCGTCCTCCGGCCGATGCGGCTCCGGGATCGTATTCGGGCTGTAGTCCCGGTGCGGATCCACCGCCGCCAGCCACATAAAGAACGGCCTGTCCTTCGGCCGCTGCCGAAGAGCCTTCACCCAGTTCTCGCAGCCGCTCGGCCCGCCGCCGTCCAGGATATTGTCGAAGTGTACCCTTGCGTGCGACCCAAGATGCCACTTGCCCGCCGCCGCCGTATAATACCCTGCCTCCTTCAATAGCCCCGCAAACACAACCTGATCCGCCGGCAGCGGCTGATGGAGTTCCTTTGCCCCAGTCGAATGAGGATACCGCCCCGTCATGATACTGCATCGCGAAGGGCTGCATGACGCGCAAGTCAGAAAAGCATTCGTGAATCGTACCCCCTCCTTCGCCAGCCGGTCGATGTTCGGCGTCCGTATGTGCGGATGCCCGTAAGCCCCGGCATCGTCCCACGCCATGTCGTCGGCGATCATTATTACAAAGTTCGGCCTCCGTCCGACCGCTCCGCCCGCTGAGCCGCCGCCGCCCATCGCCCAAAACGCCGCCGCCCCTGCGAACTTCAGGAAGTCGCGCCTGTTCGTTCGTACATTCATTCTGCCTTCCTCCTGTTCATTCCGCCTGCTGTATCTGCCGATCAACTGACGCAAACAACTCCATCACCTGTTCATGGATCAAACCGTTGGTCGCCAGAACCTCTTGGCAAACACCCTCTTTGCGCCCATGAAAGTCCCCCCACCGACCGCCGGCCTCGGAAACGATCAGAAAACCCGCGGCAACGTCGAAGATCTTCAGGTACAATTCCCAGAACCCCTCCAGCCGACCACAGGCCACATAGCTAAGGTCAAGCGCAGCCGAGCCGTACCGCCGAACGTCGCGCAGCCGGGGCACCAGCGCATTGAAATACGCAAGATTATTCTGAGTGTGGTCAAAACGTATGCATGAGAATCCAGTAGACATCACGCTGTCAGAGAGGTCCGCCGTACGCGACACGCTGATCGGCTCGCCATTAAGCATGGCGCCTGCACCGACCTGTGCCTCGTACAACTCCCCCATCGCAGGCGCATTCACCGCCCCCAACACGTATTCGCCGGCCTTCTCAACTGCTACTGATACCGAGTAATAAGGCTGGCCGTGCACGAACGATGTCGTCCCGTCGATGGGATCGATTATCCAACGGTATTCGCTGCCCTCAACCGACCCGCTTTCCTCCCCCTCAATCGCGTGCCGCGGATACGCCCGCCGGATCGCCTCCACGATGTATCTCTCGATGGCGATGTCCGCCTCCGACACCAGGTCGTTACGCGATTTGCGCAAAACCTCCAATGTCTTCAGCCGGCGCCGGTATTCCAGCGACATCTCCCCGGCACGCGTGATTGTCTCTCGCAGAAAATGCTTCAACAGGCAGCTCCGTCGATTCTACAAAAAGGCTACCACAACCGACCGGAGAAGTCAACGCGACAACGCAACCTGACCTGAAACCGGCCAGACGCGAAGGCGAATAGATCCCGAACTGTCCTTGTCTCTATAGCATATCCGCCAGTTTCGCCTTGCCAAGCACTTCAAGTACCTTCTCGGCGGCGTCTTTGCAGACCAGTTCCATCTTCTCGGCGTAAGCCGCTCCATTGGCCTGCCCGGAAATCTCGAAATAGCCCCACGCCGGACCGCCCGATGCCTCGATAATCTCCAGCATCGTGATTTCCTCCGCGGGCCGTGCCAGATTGAAACCGCCGCGAGGACCACGCTTGCTGCGCAGCACGTTAGCCCGAACAAGCTGCTGCATTATCTTGAGAAGGTACTCCAGCGGTATGTCATATTGCTCGCTGATCAAGCTTGCCAGCACTGGACCATCGTTGCCATGCAGTGCTATGTGGCCCGCCGCAATCATTCCATAACCCGCCGATCTGCTGATAGCCATGTTCTCGCTCCCAATACTTTGTTAACATTGCAAAACTGCGATGATTTTCCCCGAAAAAAGCGTCTTTGCAACACTTTTCTTGCCATCGGGTCAGGCTAAACCTGTTAATCCAAAACAAAACCAAGGCAGGCTCAGGGCAAACCCTACACAACTATAAGTGATTCCCCCAAAAACGCAAGCTTTCCCCTTATTTTATGCAAAATCTTCAGCTTCGGATTCAAAATTCAGCCTTCGGCAACCATCGCGTCATCGACAACCTCAGCGATGATGCTGCACGTGAACCTCCCATACCGCCAGCAGATCTTTCAGTTGCACCGCCTCCTGCCGTCTGTCTGCAAGCACGTTATGCTTCTCGGCTGAGTCCGAAGCCAGGTCGAACAGGTACTCGACAATCCGCTGACCATCCTGCCGACATATGTACTTCAGATCTCCGCTTCGCACCGCCTTCCACGTCCGTTCTCCTCGCCGCGCCCGCCAGAAGAGATTGCGTCCCCTCGTTACCCGTTCGTTCTCGACATGATCGAGAATATCCATGCCGTCAAAGAGTCGATCAGCCGCCGGACGAACCCCCGCCAGCCTCACGATCGATCGCGACAAGTCCATCGTCATCGCCGGCTGATCGCAGACGGTTCCAGCCTTGATTCGTCCGTCGAACCGCACGACGCACAGAACGCGAATCCCCCCTTCGAACAGACCGCCCTTAAAACCTGAAAAAGGCGCATTGCGACCCTTATTGTTGGCGCCGTTGTCCGATGCGAAGATCACCAGCGTATTGTCAATCATCCCGCACTCCTCCAATACCGCCACGATTCGCCCCACGCCTGCGTCCATGCTCTCCACCATCGCCCGGTAAGTCCGGCGATCGCCCAGGTTATAGTCAGCCTCCGCCACCGGTTCTTTGCCCGCGTCTCCCGGCCCCTGATAAGGTGTGTGCGGCGCAGTATACGCCACATAAAGAAAGAATGGCCGTCCCCGGTTGCGCCGCACAAAACGCACCGCCTCATCGCTTATCAAATCCGTCATGTAGCCGTGCCGTTTCACCGGCTTGCCATTCTCATAAAGAGCGTTTTCACCCGTATATTCGATGTGGTGAAAATAATCCGCCGACCCCCCTATTGGGCCAAAGCTGTAATCAAACCCGTGCCGATCCGGAAAGAACTTCCGCTCGTAACCAAGGTGCCACTTGCCCACACAGGCCGTGGCATACCCTGCTTCTTTCAGCATCCGTGCAATAGTAGTTTCCTCCGCCGGCAGCCCAAGGTCATGCGTCTGTCGCAGCCGGATCGCGTCGTCATACCGGCCGACGTTGCCGATCCCCAGCGCGCACTCCAGCCCGCCGACCCGATGCTGATAACGCCCCGTCAACAGTGCCGTCCGCGTCGGTGTGCACTCCGGAGCATTTGCATAGAAATGCGTGAAACGAACACCTTGCTCCGCCAGCGCATCGATCGCCTCGGTGCGAATGTCGTCGCATCCATAACTACCAACGTCCCCGTACCCGAGATCGTCAGCCAGAATCAAAACAACGTTCGGCCGCCGCGATGCCGATACCTGCGCAGAATCACACCCCAAACCCGCAAGCGCCGATGCGCCTAACAAGGCCCCGCGTTCAAGAAACTCTCGCCTGTCCATAAAACCTCCTTTCATATCCCTTGTGCCTGCCGCTGCCAAGACTTACTTCCAGAAGAAGTCCAGACCGAACGGCGCCTTTGCCGGCCGCAGCCTCACCGCCGGGCCTGCCGTCTCCAAACGCAGGCTCTGACGCCAGTTGTCCCTGCCCGCCTCGAGACTCCGCGCGAAACCGTAATCGACGCCGTCCTGTGACGCGATCAGGTTGCTCTTCTTTTCGTCGAACCGCGCATAACGGCCTGTAATCGACGCAAAATACCACCGATACGGAAACTCATGCTCCTTGAACCACGGATCAATATCCGTGATGTCCACGTTCAGTGCCCCGGGTAGATCGTATTCCGTAAACACCAGCGTAATATCCCGCGTGTAATAATGCTCCGCAAACCAAACCACGCCCGAATCCGCCACGCACACCCGCGTCAACTCGCCCGGGTCCCAATTCGATGGAATGTATGCATCCAGATACGTCAAATGCAGCGTCTGCGGCGCGTTTGCCCGGCAGAGCATTCGCGCCGCCGAACTGATCGTCCACGAGCCCGCCGAATGCCCGATGAGATGCACATGTCGAAATCGCCGCCCCAGCGCCCGCACCCCCGCTGCCAGTCGCGGCCCGCCGACGTCCCGCCCGTACTTCGCCGCGTCCACCGCAACATCCGGCTCTGCCGCCGCTTCGGGCCCGACGATCATGTACTGAAC
>JAWLHD010000019.1:0-19972 GCA_041690555.1 Anaerohalosphaeraceae bacterium | reverse complement strand
TCTCTACGCAACAGCGCTCGGCATCTGTGAAATGCACATAAACGGTAAGAAGGTCGGCGATGAATACTTCACGCCGGGCTGGACCGACTACGACAAACGGGTGTACTACCACACATGGGACGTAACCCCCATGCTGCGGCAGGGCCACAACGCAATCGGCACAATCCTCGCCGACGGATGGTACGCAGGCTACATCGGCTGGGGACACCAGCGCGAACACTACGGCAGCGACAAACCTTACCTCAAGAGCCAGTTGCACGTTGAATACACCGACGGCACAACTGAGATCATCCCCACCAATTCCACGTGGCGGGCGACCACCGGCCCAATACTCGAAGCCGACTTCCTGATGGGCGAAACATACGACGCCAACAGAGAAATGCCCGGCTGGTCCGGCGCGGCATTCGACGATTCCGCATGGCGCCCCGTCTTCGTCAACAACGACATTGTAACGCCCGTTGAGGCATTCCCCGGCGTGCCCGTCAAGGTCTTCCGCGAGATCAAGCCCGTCGCCATTACGGAACCCGCACCCGGTCGCTTCGTGTTCGACATGGGCGCCAACTTCGCCGGCTTTGTGCGACTCAAGGTCCGCGGTGACCGGGGCACAAAGGTCGTGATGCGGTTCGCCGAACGCCTTAATCCTGACGGCACCATCTACACCACCAACCTCCGCGGCGCCCGCACAATAGACACCTACATCTGTAGGGGACAGGGCATCGAGACATGGCAGCCGCGATTCACATTCCACGGCTTTCAGTACGTCGAACTCACGGGCTATCCCGGCCGTCCCGCAAAGGACGCCGTAACCGGAATTGAGCTCACCTCGGCAACACCCGTGGTCGGCTCATTTGAATGTTCCGATCCGCAGGCAAACCAGCTTTATACAAACATCACCCAGACACAGCGGGCCAATTTCATTGATATCCCAACCGACTGCCCGCAGCGCGATGAGCGTCTTGGCTGGACGGGCGACGCACAGATTTATGTCCGCACCGCCACCTACAACACGGACGTCTCCGCCTTCTTCACCAAATGGCTGGTCGATCTTGAAGACGCGCAGCTTCCCAATGGCGCATTCCCCGACGTCGCACCTCGCAAAGTGGCGATGGACGGCGGCGTAGCTGCCTGGGGCGATGCCGGCGTCATCTGCCCCTGGACCATCTACCAGGTCTACGGCGACAAGCGCGTCCTCGAAACGCATTACAACGCCATGGCCCGCTGGATAGATTACTGCAAGGGCACGACAAAGGACCTCCTCCGTCCCGCCACCGGCTATGGCGACTGGCTCAGCATCAAGGCCGACACGCCAAAAGACGTACTGGCAACCGCCTACTTCGCGTATAGCACCAGACTTATGTCGCAGATTGCCGACGTACTGGGCAAGACCGGTGATGCTGAAAAGTACGAATCGCTGTTCGAAGACATCAAGGCCGCGTTCAACAAGGCTTATGTCGACGCCGACGGCCGAATCAAAGGCGACACGCAGACGGTATACGTCCTGGCGCTGGCCTTCGACCTCCTCGATACAAGAAGCCGCCTGAGAGCCGAGGAATACCTCGTCGACAACATTCGCCAACGCGACTGGCACCTGTCAACCGGCTTCGTCGGAACCAAGGACCTCATGACAACGCTCACAGCCATCGGTCGCCCCGATGTTGCCTACCGCCTCTTCGCCAACGACACCTTCCCGTCCTGGGGCTTCTCCATCAAGCACGGAGCAACGAGCATCTGGGAACGGTGGGACGGGTGGACGCCAGAAAAAGGCTTCCAGGACCCCGGTATGAATTCGTTCGCACATTACTCCTTCGGCGCCGTTGCCGAATGGATGTTCAAGACCATCGGCGGCATCGATACCGATGGGCCCGCATACCGCAACATCATCATCCGACCCAGACCAGGCGGAGGACTTACATCGGCAAAGGTGCGCTACGATTCAATAAATGGCCTAATCGCCACCGACTGGCAGTTGAGTTGGGGCAGCCTCCACCTGGATGTGACAATCCCCCCAAATACAGTAGCCCGGGTGTATGTACCCGCCTCCGATCCCGACGCGATTACCGAAGGCGGAATCCCCGCCCACCAGGCAATCGGAGTCGAGTTCCTGAGAATGGAAAACAACGCTGCCGTCTACCGTGTAGGCTCAGGGCGATATCGCTTCATCTCGAAAAACGCCCCCACAGTACCGCCCGCGCAGTGAGAGTAACAGGTTGGCTCCTGCTTGCTCGGATATGCCAGAAGGCTTGAGGCTGCTTAGTTAGGCAGAATGCAGGGCACACATACCGTTGCCGCATTATCGACTCAAATCATCGCCTTCCAAGGCCACCTGCGGCGATCTGCTTGATGCCATAATACGACTCATTTCAGTTCACGTTTCTGTATATGGCGGAGCCATCGGTTCGCGTCTGCTCTCTGCCTAACGGCGTGAACTTGCGGCTCCATTTCAAATTCCAAAGATTCTTGAGTTGCACTGGTTCAGTATGTCCATCCGCAAACGCTATATTAGTGATTCCGAAATGCCGCCGAAGCAGCAATCTCTGGATGTGCTGGTTCACTGGATTATCACTGCCGCCTGGCGGATCGTCCAGATCGAGAGAGACTGGCACGGTGTCTGTATGTTTTGGCCATGCGTCTACCCACGCACAATCGAAAAACACCGGCACAAGAGAGGGCATCGGAATGTTTCCATATTTCGGCCACGGATACTCCGTTCGTTCCTCCGCACCGACAAATCCCGCCGCACCGGGCGGATAGCTGTAACACCAACCGCTTAGTCCATAAGATCCGTTTTCGGGTTCGGAGACTCCTGACACCCATCGCCAGGCTTCTTTCGAATTGCCCCAATATCCCGCGGTGGGATTCTCTTTGCGGACGATCGTCGAAGGGCAGTACCGCACCTTGTCGGCCTCGTCGATGTATGGAGACAGTTGATTTATATACAAACCTGACAAATAGGCGAATAAATTCTGATCGTTCTCCTCCGCATACAAATGTGTTGCAAGAGCAAAGGACCGCGTGTTAGTACGGCACATAATGTTCTTTGCATATTCTCTCGCCTTGCCCAAACCTGGAACGAGAATCCCAAGCAATAGTGCGATGATCGCAATAACAACGAGCAGTTCGATCAGCGTAAATGCATGTTCCCTCTTCATGGTAATGTCCTCGGTTCTTGTCCCTTGCACAAAATGAAATCGAACGGGTATGAGTGCGCAGGACTGTTTCCTTTTAACGCTCATGTCACGCTCCAGCAGTTTCCCCCTCTTCGGCCACCCGCATGCCGCCTGCTTTCCCAGCCGTTGGACACACGAACCAAAGCCGCCAACCTGTAAATATTATAGGACATGGCTCCTCCGTGTCAAGTAAAAGAGCCAAAAAATCGCCACCTGAAGGTCGTCATGGCCTATTTCTCCTCTATCGCGGCCTTATCCTTCTCCGCATCGACGAACTTCTCAATCGCCTTCTGCCTCGCCTGCTCGGTCAACTCGCGAACTATGACAGGCCGAACCTCATCGATAGGACAAGGCACCTGCGGCTTTCTGTCCAGAACCTTGGCGATATGGTAGCCAAACTCAGTCTGAAATACCCCGCTGACCTGCCCCGACTTCATATTAAAAACAACGTCCTCGAACTCCTGGACCATCTGCCCCCGCGCAAAAAAACCAAGATCCCCGCCGTTCTCCGGGCATTCTGAATGTTCTGCCGCAACAGCCCCAAAATCCGTCTGATCGCCTATCTCCGAACGAATCGCATCCATTTGACTTTTCAGTTGCTCAGGGTCGTCAATCGGCTTGAGATGCTTCACGATATGCGCCGCCCGCACCATCTCCGGTATGGTAAAACGATCGCCATGCTTCTCGTAATACCGCCGGATCTCCTTCTCCGTAGGCGCAGACGCCCGCGTCGTTATCCGCTCAATAAGCCTCTCCAGTTGAATTCGCTCGGCGATCTCGCCCTTGACCCGCTCCCGATCATCCGGCGACAACCCCATCTTCCGGTAGAATTGCTCCGGACTGCCGGACTGCTCGATCATCTGCGACAAAGTCGCCTCAACCGTGTCATCGTCCACAGCCCCTATGTCCCGCTTCGCCGCCTGCCGAAGAAGCACCGCCTCTATGACGTTCTCCCGCGACCACTCCATAAGCTGCCGCTCACGCTCATCTGGCGGCATATCGGCAAACGTTGCGTCATGCTGCGGACGCAATTTGTCGGCTTCATCTGTGATTCGCTGTGCATCGACTTCTTCGCCGTTTACATACAATGTCATTGGCTGTCCTTTCGTGATTCGCAGGCGCCCCGAAAACTGCTAAACCCAACAATAACAACAGGATAGCGTTTGAGCACAAAGAATCAAGACCAAAATGCGCAGCCCCGCCCTCTTCCAAAGAGGAATGCAATACGGGCTTGCTCATGAAGTTTCAGGGCTTTCCCCCAAGGCTCAACGGCGTCAATTCATACTGCTGCGGACGTTTGTGGCTCGTCCGACTCGCCGCTTGTTGCTCAAAGTCTTGCGACCCTTGCTTGTGGCCATGCGCGCTCTGAAGCCGCTTTTTCTTGCACGTTTAATCTTGCTTTTCCGAGCATTTTGCACAGGTTTCTCCTGTAGTAATCAGGCGTCTTGTCTTTTTTCCCTTGGCTACCACCGCGTCAGTAGCCGGTAGAGCCCATCCATCATAACAAGAAAAATGCCTGTGGCAAGGGGGCGCAACAAAAATCCTGGCCAACACCCCCTAAATACCCCCGAAAAGCGACTCCGCAGGCGCAGCCGAAACCGCCTTTTTCGCCATTTCTTTAAGACCATCCAGGCAGATACGCGACCATGTCTCCATTTCGCCCCGCACGCCGACCAGTTCCTCAGGCGTCATGAACGTCATCTGAGTAATCATCTGCTCTCGCCGCCTGATATTAACATCCCCCAGAATCCAGTAGTGGACCACCCCCAAATGAACCTTGCCGACGTCGTTGCTGTCGTCGTTGAGAAGCGCAACGATATGGTCCGTATGACTCGCCCCAAGTGAGGTCTCTTCTGCAACTTCCCGACGCACAGCCTCAAGATATGTCGCGCCGAAATCGCCCAGAAGCGGCATGTCGTCAACCGGGTTGATGTGTCCGCCGATTCCAATCGACCGGTTGCCCACCAGACGCGTCTCCCCCGCACGCTTGCCCCGCACATATGTCAGGTACCTGCCGCCGTGCGTCATGATCACGTAAGGGATTATCTGCTTGTAATTGCTGTTCTTCTCCGCCGCCGATCGCGGAATAAATCGGGGCACACCCGGAGCAAACAGCGCCGGCAGATATGACTCAATATCGAAATTCAGACCGTGGAAATCCCCGACGTCTTCGACTACCTTTCGCTCAACTGCAAGTACGTGCTCTTCGACCATCCGGCGGCTCCCGTTCCCAACATGATAAGCAATTTGCGCCAAGGTAGATTAGGGGCCGCGTACGCCGTTGTCAAGAATCAACTCGAGCATTTGCACTGCCGCGCCGCCGTAAACCTGGCCGGCAACGCTCTCTACTCGATATGAACAACCCGTTGCTTTCGATCCGCTTCCAGGGAGACCTTCTTAATCAAGTCGTAAAGGTACTTGGGATCGCGGATCTTGACAAATTCGAACTGCGGGTCAGTCAAGTCCCTTGTTATCACCGTGACCGTGCCGATACCTAATATAACATCGATAAGGGTTCTGTGAAGTTTGAGGTCGAGAACGCGAAACATGTCAAGATTGTCGATCTTGGGTTTTAGGATGCCGCGGGACCATTCGATGCGGTCGGGCGTGACTTTGTAGCTGATCCTCTTGACGCTCGCGATCTTCCACGCTGTCACCAGAAGCGTTGCCAGAAGCAGCACGCCTCCGATTAAATGAAGATAACCGATAATGACGCCGACATGCTCTTCGGTCAGGTCTCCGGTCGGCTTGATGATCCGCCTCAGCGGATAAAACCGAAGGAACAACGCAAAACCAAGCGTCACCGCCGAGCCGACCAAAAACCGGCCCAGTGCCAGCACCGATGGGCGGCTGTAATAAGATTCATCTTCCTCATCGGTTTGGGTCGCCTCTTTTTCGTACTCTTCATGCTGATCGAACAGACACCCCGCCGGCGGCGCCGGGGGAGCGGAGGTGTAGTTATACCGCGGATCCAGGAACTCGCAGCAATAGCGGCACTTCACCGCCTGCGCCTGAATTGTCTCCGCACAAAAAGGACATTTCTTCGTTTTCGGCTTTGCCTCCGTCGAATCAGGCATTGTTCGCCTCTCTAAGACCTCTGCAGAAGGCCTAACATCTTCCGGTCCAGCTTATGACCGTGAAAGTCTTCGTATTCGACGTCCGCTCGACCCGAGTCGAGAATACCGAAGGACCCGCGGAAGTTCCAGATCGCAAAGCCCCACTTGTTCGCCTTCAGAATATCCATTACATCCTCCAGCCACGCTAACACTATGTTGTGCGGCGTCTTGTTGTATGCGCCGCCTTCGCCGAAATGCACCGGAACACCGCTATTGTTAAGCGCAATCCACGGCTTGTAAAGCTCTTCCAGCTTCGCCCGATCATAACCGTTGCCAGGCCACGCAGGCTCGGGCCGGTCGCTGTTGGCAACCCAGCTCGCCTTGTAGTGCGTCAGGCTGTGAGGATCGTAAGCATGGGCGCTCTGAACGCACCCCAGATCCGCAAGCTCGGGACACGTCAGCCGTGACCAGCGAATCCCATCGATGAAGATGATCCGATCCGGCGAAATCTCCCGAATCGCCTTCACCGTCGTCCTCACCACGCGCTCATGATCAGTCCGCGTCATATGGGCCGGATTGTCGTCGCCTCTCGGCTCATTGATAAGGTTTATGCTCAGCTTGTCCTTCGAGATCCCCTTGTACCGCTTCGCCAACATCGTCCAGTGATACACGAATGCATCCAGCGCTGTTTGGTCTTTCCAAAGGTTGTGAGGCTCCGTGAATTCTCGATTGACCGAATACCCCGGACCCCTGTGGAAGTTGAGATTGACATGTATTCCGTACTTGTCGCCAAGGTCCACCGCACGGTCCAGTTTGGCTAACATGCCCTCGTTGATCTTGTAATCGTCCCCATCAACAATCCATAGCCGATAGCACAACGGAAGCCGTACAAAATCGAACCCCCAATCCCGCATCCACCGGAAATCATCCTCCGCGAAATCGCCACGGCTGCGCATCGTAAACATATCCAGCAGGTTGAAACCCCGCCACCGCGGAATCGTCAGATGCGGCGCCGGTTTCTCAGCCGCTTCAGCCCTGCAAATGCCCTGCCCGCTCGCCGCAAAAGCCGAAGCCGCCGCCGCCCATTTTAGAAAATCGCGTCGATTGTTCATGTCCATCTCCCTCAAATCTATCGTCATACCGGCTGCAATTACCTTGACAATTTTATCGATGGCAGCGCACAAAAGCAAGTCGCCAACGCTAAAGATATGACCCCAGACGGTCGGGAGCAACCAGCCCGCCCGAGATGATCGTCTTGAATGCCTCTTCTATCGTCAGATCGGTTTCCACCACCTCATCCGCCGGCACAATCTCCATAAAGCCCGTCGTCGCGTTCGGAGTGGTGGGGATGAACAGACGCAGGTAATTCCGCCCGTCGCCGGTATCGAATCGACCCGTAACAAATCCAAGCGTCTTATAGCCCAAGCGCGGGAACTCCAGCAGCACCACTGATTGAAAGCCCATCCCGGGCTTCAGCGAGACTGCGTCGATAACCTGCTTGGTCGCGCGATAAACATTGCGAGCCAGCGGTATCCCAAGCACAACGCGCTCCAGCAAGCCTACGAACCGACGACCGATAACCTTCTGCCCTATCACCCCTACAATGTAGATTATGCCCAGTAGAAGCAGAAGGGACAGGAAAAAAAGCGTCGAGCGAATTACCACCTCCGGCATAACGTCGACAACCGCAACGTCCCTCAATGCGAAAAGCAGATATCGCACAATAGGCCGAAGCACTACCCGCAGCCGCCCGAAAAACCACAAGAGAACCATCAGCGTGATGACAAAAGGCACAAGCAGCAGGACCCCGGACAACAGCCGGTTGCGCACTTTCCAATATGTGGGATGACCGTGTTCGCGGTGCACCCCCCGATCTTCATGGGCGTCTTCCATCGCCATGCCCTGTATAAACCCGCACAATGCGAATAATATTGTCTCGGCTATCGCTCCGGCCGGCAACACAAACCATGCAAAATGATCCGAGCAAACCGTACCTCTCAAAAAAGAACTCCTCCCGTTGGCCTGTTGAACCGAGGCCCATGAGGTCGATAACATAAGATGACGCTTTGACATTACGCGCCCATTGCTTATAATGGATGTTTTGACACTGCAGCGGGGCAATTCAGTTTTTTTGTAGAGTGTATCTGTGGCGTTACCGGTAGTTGCAATTGTGGGTCGCCCAAATGTGGGCAAGAGCAGTCTTTTGAACGCTCTCTCAGGCCGGATGATCAGCATCGTCGAGCCGACCGCCGGTGTTACGCGCGACAGGGTCTCCGCAATCGTCAATCTCCACGAGCGGTACATTGAACTCGTCGACATGGGCGGCTACGGCATAGTCGACAGCGACGCCCTCAGTGAACACGTCGAGAACCAGATCCACCGCGGCATAGCCCTTTCCAATCTCGCCCTCTTCGTCGTGGATGTTCGCGACGGCGTAATGCCGCTCGATGTAACCATCGCCGAACTGCTACGCAAAAGCGGATTAAAGGTGCTCCTGGTCGCCAACAAGTGCGATTCGCCCAGACTATTCCCGAACGCAGGTGAATTCGCAAAGTTCGGCTTCGGTGAGCCCGTCTGCGTGTCCGCCACTCAGAATGTAAACAAGGCCCTGCTCATGGAGCGAATCGCCGAGGCCGTCGAACACCTGCCCGCTGAAGCGCCCGAAAAGGAAGTCATGAAGATTGCCGTCGTAGGCAAACGCAACGCCGGCAAGAGCACCCTAATCAACGCCATCTGCGGTCAGGACCGCGTCATCGTCAGCGAAATACCGGGCACAACGCGCGACGCCGTCGACGTGCGATTCGAAAAAGACGGCCGCATCTTCCTCGCAATTGACACCGCCGGCGTACGTAAAAAGAGCAGCCTCGCCGGCGACATCGAATTCTACAGCTACACGCGAGCCATGCGCAGCGTACAAAGGGCCGATGTCGTACTCTTCCTTATCGACTCCACCCTGAAAATCTCCCAGGTCGACAAAAAGCTCGCCCACCTCATCGCTGAAGAATACAAACCCTGCATCCTCGTCGTCAACAAATGGGACCTCGCCAAGGACGTTGCAAGCACCGATGATTACGCCGAATACCTCGGCAAAGTCCTCACCGGCCTCAGGCACGCCCCCATAGCATTCACCACTGCCAAAGACGCCAAGAATGTCCAAAGCGTCCTCGACCTCGCCGCCGAATTGTACAAGCAGGCATCTGTCAAAATATCAACGGGCAAGCTCAACAAGGCGATCAAAATGCTCGCCGAAGAGCGCGTCGGAGGCTCCCGCAAAAAAGGCGGCTATCCAAAAATATACTACGGCACCCAGGTCGCCGCCAATCCCGTCTCGCTGCTGCTGTTCGTTAACCGCCCGGAACTCTTCGACGAGACTTACCAGCGATTTGCAATCGGACGACTGCGAGAATGGCTGGGCATCGAGGAAGTGCCAATCCGTCTGCTCCTGCGGGCCAGGCGCACAATGCAGAAATGAGGCCCATTCTTTCAATTCGGAGATCCAAATGGAAGCTTTGCTGTTGATGATCGTCAGCGGGGCGGGCTTTGTCGTCGCGTACCATACATACGGCCGCTTCCTGGCCAGAAAAATCTTTCGATTGGACCCCGACGCCCCCGTGCCCAGCAAGCAGTTGCACGATGGAGTCGACTACGTCGCCTCGCCCAGAGAGATTATCTTCGGCCATCACTTCACCTCCATAGCGGGCACCGGCCCGATCGTCGGACCCGCCATAGGAATAATCTGGGGATGGCTGCCGGCAATCCTGTGGGTGTTCTTCGGAAGCATCTTCATGGGCGCCGTCCATGACTTCGGAACACTCGTCGTCTCCATGCGAAACCGCGGAAAGAGCATCTCAGAAATAGCCGCCCGGTATATCAACGGCCGCGTCCGATTCATCTTTTTTGTCGTCGTCTTCCTCGTCCTGCTCATAGTTATCGCTATTTTCGGCGTGGTAATCGCCATCGTCTTCGATGTCTTCCCAAGCGCCGTGATCCCCGTCTGGCTGCAGATCCCAATCGCGATCGGACTCGGCCACGCCGTCTACAAGAGGAACCGCCGAGTACTCCCTTCGACCGTAATAGCCGTGGTGCTAATGTACGGCGCCATCATCGCCGGCGCAGTCGTCGAGGCCAAAGAACCCGGCGCCCTTACCATCACCTCCATCGGACCCATACCCGCAACGGGCGTCTGGACAATCGTCCTGCTCGTATATGCGTGGATTGCCTCCACGCTCCCGGTTACAACCCTCCTGCAGCCCCGCGACTACATCAACGCATGGCAGTTGTTCGTCATGATGGGCCTCCTCTGCGTGGGCGTCGCCGCCTCCGCACTCACCGGCGAACTTCACATGGCCGCGCCCCTCGTCAACGAGTCGGGACCGGGTACCGGCATACCTTCATGGTGGCCCCTCATGTTCGTTACCATCGCATGCGGCGCAATCAGCGGCTTCCATTCGCTTGTCGCAAGCGGCACCAGCCCCAAACAGATATCCAACGAGCGGGATACGATGTTTGTGGGATACGGCTCAATGCTGGTCGAAGGCTTCCTCGCGGTGCTCATAATAATCTGCGTCGGCGCCGGCATTGCCATGGCCTACAAGACCCAGACCGGCGACATACTTACCGGTCGCGCCGCCTGGCTGCAGCACTATGCCTCGTGGCAATCCGCCGACGGCCTCAAGGCACAACTCTCCGCCGTCGTCATAGGCGCAGCCAATATGGTCCGCACGCTCGGCCTCCCCGAAGGAGTGGGCATAACCCTGATGGGTGTCTTCATCGCGTCCTTCGCCGGAACCACACTCGATACCGCAGTCCGGATCCAGCGCTACGTCGTCGGAGAACTCGCTGCCGACCTCAAGTTGCCGTTCCTCTCTAACAGGTGGACCGCCACGACAGTCGCGGTGCTCACCGCCGCGGCTCTTGCTTTCGCCAGCGGCGCCGACGGCCGAGGTGCACAAAGCCTCTGGCCCATGTTCGGTGCCGCAAACCAGTTGCTCGCCGCACTCGCACTGCTCGTCGTAACAATGTATCTCCGCCGCAGAGGCGGATGGTCATTCATTGTTGCCGCCGCACCATGTGTCATCATGCTCGTCGTCACAGGCTGGGCAATGACACTAAAGGAAATCGAATTCTACCACGCGAACAACCATCTGCTCCTCGCAGTCGGCGCGCTGATCATCGTACTGGCCGTCTGGATGACAATCGAAACAGCGATCTTGTTCTTCAAGCCGCGCCCCGCCTCCTGAAAACGGACGGCAGGCCCGCCTGAAAAATAGATTCCTTTCACATCGTCTTTGTGAGACAATGCGCCCGTTACGCACATACTCATTTTCTGCACGGGCTGAGATGGAGACTGACCAAAAGCTCATTGCCGCTGCGAACAGCGGAGACAGCCAGGCCTTTGAGATGCTCTACCTGCGTTATCGAGACTGGGTGTATGCCTTGGCGATGCGCTTCACCGGTAACGCCGCCCAGACCGCCGACGTCGTGCAGGAGACGTTCCTTTACCTGCTCAAGAAGTTCCCAGGCTTCGAGCTGCGCACCAGCATGAAGAGCTTCCTCTATCCCGCCGTCCGCCACATTGCCGTCACTATCGCCCGCCAGTCCCGAAGGACCATGTCGGATGAAGAGCTTCTCCGCCAGGCACCGGCAAGGCAGCCCGATGTTGCCGCCGATCACGAAGATCTTGCGGCCGCCCTGGCCGGACTGCCGCCCGATCAGCACCAGGTGGTGCTCATGCGGTTCGTCGACGATATGAGCCTGGCCGAGAGCGCCGCCGCGCTCGACTTGCCACTAAATACCATAAAAGCAAGGCTTTACAGGGCACTGCAAGCCCTCCGCGATGATCCGCGAACCCGACGATATTTCCTCGCTTAGACCGCTTACGCCCCGCTTTGCCGGATTTTTTCGGGATTTCTGAAACTTTTTGCCGTCCCAGCGCGCTTACCATGCAGGAGCACAATTATGCCTGAGGATCATGAACATATTGAATCGTTGCAGCGGCGGGTCTCCCCCACCTTCGGCAAGGACCTCAAGACCCTGTATTCGCCGAAGAGCGCCGCGCCTGGCAAGGTGGATCAGGCCATTGTGCAAGCAGCCCGGCAGCGGCTGACAAAACCGTCGCGGCATCGTCTGCGGCTCACCCGTATTGGTGCCGCTGCCGCGGCTGCCGCTGTGATCCTGTTCCTCATTACCCTCAACGTTACGCGGCACGGCGGCATATCCGATCAGCCGCCGCTTGCGTCGATCCCCGCCGACATCGACGGCAACGGGCGGGTGGATATCCTCGACGCATTCAAACTGGCCCGCCGGATCGAAGGCGCAGGCGATCCCGAAGCTGCCTGGGACCTGAACGGTGACGGGCGCATCGATGCCGCCGATGTTGATCTGGTCGCGCTTGCTGCCGTTCGCCTCGATGGAGGAGCCTGACCATGCGACAGATCATAGCCGTCTCGGTAATCGCCCTCAGCCTGATGTCCATCGTCTCTGTCCGCGGCTATCAAACGCACCCCCAGCCGACGAGCGAAGGTATTGGTGTGCGATTCGTACCGCTGCAAGTGTTCATCGACTCCGGCCCGACGCCGCTGGCGGCATGGCAGTTCGAGCTGAAGGCGTCGGGCGACGTTAAGATCGTCGGTGTTGAGAACGGCGAGCATGAAGCGTTCGCCGAGGCGCCTTATTACGACCCGGCGGCGCTGATGAACAACCGCATCATCATCGCCGCCTTCAGCACCGCCGACCAACTGCCCACCGGCAAAACCCGCGTGGCGACCGTCCACCTGCAAGTCACCGGCGACACTGAGCCGGAGTACAAACTCACCCTGACCGTCGCCGGCGATCGCGAAGGCAGTGAAATCCCGGCAACAATCACATACTTTCAAGGAGAAGAGAAGTGAATAGGAAGCTGTACGTCGGCACCATCGCATTCATAATAGCCGCGTCGGGGGTCTTCATCGGCTTGACGGGCTGCAGCCAGCGTAGGGACGATGCGAGAAAGCTCAGCCCTGCAGAGTTGGAAGAATTGGACAGGATGTCGGCTGACAAAATGAGACTGAGTCAACGTATTCCTCTGAGTGGCGATGTTCCCAACTTAGAAGGAGTTGCGTACCCTACAAAATGGTGTCAACTCACAGCACAGCGATCCGAGTCAGACGTCTTGATTAAGGGGCAGGATATCTATATTTCGGCCGATGAGGTCTGGGTGATTTGTCGGCCGGAGGGTGGGATTGTTCGGGATTCGGATACGCCGGGTTGCGGGGCGATGCGGGTGCGGCCGCCGCGCGAGACGCGCGAGCTTGATCTGCCGCTGAAGCACACGGATGTGAAGGCGGACGTCTGCGGGTATGTCGCGACGGTGAACGTTACGCAGCAGTTTCACAATCCGTACGACGAGAAGATCGAGGCGGTGTACGTGTTTCCACTGCCGGACAATGCGGCGGTGAACGAGTTTGTGATGACGATCGGGCGGCGGAAGATCCGCGGGATTATCCGCGAGCGCGAGGAGGCCGAGCGGGTATATAAAGAGGCACGGCGGCAAGGCTATACCGCGTCGCTCTTGACCCAGGAGCGGCCGAACGTCTTCACGCAGAAGGTCGCCAACATCGAGCCGTGCAAGGACATCGACGTGACGATCCGCTACTTCAACACGCTGGCCTACGTGGACGGCTGGTATGAATTCGTGTTCCCAATGGTCGTGGGGCCGCGGTTCAACCCGTCCGGGTCGAAGGACGGCATCGGGGCGGTGGGCCGCGGCAGACGAGGTATCAGCGGGCAGGGCACGGAAGTACAGTACCTTACGCCCGGTGAACGAAGCGGCCATGACATCTCCTTGAGCGTGGACATCGACGCCGGCGTGGAGATCGAAGAACTGGACTGCCCCACGCATATCGTCAGCAAGAAAATGCCCTCGCGGCGGCGGGCGGAGGTGGTGCTGAGCGATCGCGACGATCTGCCCAACAAGGATTTCGTGCTGCGGTACCGCGTGGCGGGCGACCGCCCAAAAGGCGCAATGGTCACGCACACCGACAAACGTGGCGGCTTCTTTTCGCTGATGCTCTATCCGCCGGCGAGATTGTCAAAGCTGGAGCGGTCGCCGATGGAGATGATCTTTGTGCTGGACTGCTCGGGCAGTATGTCCGGCAAGCCCATCGAGAAGGCCAAGGACGCCATTCGCCGGGCGTTGAAGAAGCTGGGGCCCGACGACACGTTCCAGGTGATTCGTTTTTCGAGCAACGCTTCGCAGCTCGGTCCCGACCCGCTGCCCGCGACGGAGCAGAACATCCGCAAGGCCCTTGACTACGTCGATTCGCTGCACGGCAGCGGCGGCACGATGATGATCGAGGGGATCAAGGCCGGGCTGGATTTCAAGCACGACCCGCGGCGGTTCCGCCTGGTGTCGTTCATGACCGACGGCTACATCGGCAACGAGGCCGAAATCCTCAAAGCCGTCCATGACAAGCTCGGCGACAGCCGCATCTTCAGCTTCGGCGTCGGCTCCTCGGTCAATCGCTACCTGCTCGACCGCATGGCCGCCATCGGCAAGGGCGCCGTCGCATACATCGGCCTGGACGAACCCGTGGGCGACGTGGTGGATCTGTTCTACGACCGCATCAGCCACCCCGCCTTGACCGATATCGAGATCGACTGGGGCCGCATGAAAGTCGATGATGTCTACCCGCGGCGGATTCCCGACTTGTTTGTCGGCCGGCCGGTGATCGTCACGGGACGCTTCGCGGGCCGTCCCGATGGCGACGTCCGCATCCGCGGCCGAATCGACGGCCGGTGGAGCACCATCAGCGTCGCCGCCGCACATGCCGACGATCCCGGCCGTCACGAGGGCATCGCCTGCGTCTGGGCCCGCAAGAAAATCGAAGACCTCGCCAACCGGCAGACCTCTGGCGGCGGCTCCTCATTCCAACGCCAGATCACCGCCACGGCACTGGAGTATGGCCTCATGTCCGCCTACACCGCCTTCGTCGCCGTCGATTCGTCACACCGAACCGAAGGCGACCACGGAATAACCGTAACAATACCAGTTCCCGTTCCAGACGGAGTACGCTATGAAACCACCGTACAGAACTGAGGCGCTTCGATTTGATGATTCACAAACTTACCCAGCCGACTCCCCGACCGGTATCAGCTTAAAAACCGCCTCTCGCGGTGCGCCCGTCAGTTCGATCTCCCCCTTGCGCAAGAACTCCGCCGGAAAATTGTAGATAATGGGACGATGCACGTTCTCGCTGTTTTCGTCCCCGTCGCGCACCTCGATCATGATAAGGTAAGGCATCTTCTCATATGCGCTGTACGCCGCGTCCGACGCCCTGTACTGAACCGTCCGCAAATCGTTCTCGTTGAGCAGTTCGAGGTTGTACTTGCCCTGCAGATTCTTGCTGTAAATAATCCCTAACTTCAGCAGCGGGCTCGTCACGCGGTCCTTCAGCGGGCTCTCCGTACTCGGCAGCTTGATCGTAACCGGCGAAGCGAACCATCTCCTTCGTCCCGCCTCCAGTTCCACGAACGGCCGCTCCGATATCGCCTCACGCCGCGCCTTCTCGATCATCGCCGGAGTCAATATCACGCTCGCTTTCAGACTGTCCCCAACCCACTCGTCATATCCGTACATCTGAATGGTCGACGGCTCGATCGATTCGGCCCGCAGCGGCACCTTGTTCTCGTCCAGGCACTGAACCGTAAACCACTTCAGCGTAAGCTGACGCACGTTCACATTGATGATCGGCGGCTCGCAATGCTCCACCGAAACGGCAAGGTCCTTCATCTTGTCGCTTTCGTTGAGAAACGTCACCATGTCGATCTGGTACCGTCCCGGCGTGCCGTGATTCTCCAATTCCGCATCATAGAAAAACTCCAGCCGCTCCTTCTGCGGATCGGTGTCGTCCGATCGAAGCCGCTTCTTCAACTCGCTCATCTGCGAAGGCGAGCCCTTCAGCGTCAACTGAAGATTGACGTACCCCGGCTGCTCATCGAAGCTCACAAACAGGTCCGGTCGCGTCGCCGGCGATATCCGAAGCGTCCCCGCCGCCGGCATCGTCTCCTCCAGGGCAAGGTATGCCCACGCCCATATCAACAGAGTCAAGGCGACCACTGCGCTGAGTTTTTTGACCTTGTCAACCATGTCCGACGATATCTTCCAGTCCTACTCGCTGACTTCCCGCTGCCCAACGGCCTCTTTCATACGCTCGATCAATGGAGTTGTTTCAACCACCGCCGTCGTCAACTGTCTCCGCAACTGAGCCTCCGAGACGTTCCGAATCAAATTCCCGTTCACCGCAAGCGACACGATCCCTGTCTCCTCGCTCACAACGATAACCGTCGCGTCCGAACTGCCCGTAACGCCAACGGCCGCCCGGTGACGAGAACCGAGTTGCCTCCCCTGGAAGCTCTCACCCTCCGCCAGCGGCAACTGCACCCTCGCCGCCACCACGCGGTCGCCCTGGATCACAACCGCCATATCGTGCAGTGCGGAACCAGGATAGAATATCGTCTTGAGCAGTTCCGCCGTAACCTTGGCGTCGATCCGAACCCCCGTCTCGATAAACTCGGCAAGCCCCACCTGCTGCTCGATCACGATGATTGCGCCCGTCCGCGTAGCCGCAAGCTGAGTCACCGCGTTAATGATCTCCTCGACGCTGCGGGTAAGCTGCTGCGGAGAACTCGACAAAAACCCCGCCTGACCGATACGGATCAGCGCACGACGTATCTCTGGCTGAAACGCCGCCACCGCCACAATCAGTATCGCTAACAGAAACCCCTTGTAAAGATATGCTACCCGTACCAGGCCGAACTGCTCCACGACCAGGTTCAGTATCAGCGAACCAACGATCAGAATGAATATCACCCCGCGGAAAAGACGCTCGCCGCGCGTACCTTCCAAAAAACTGATGATCGTGTATACAAATACACCAATAAGAACCAGCTCAAGGCCGACGATTAGACGCTCGTGAAGGCTTATCCTGTAGAGATACTCAATGATTGCGTCCAAGCAATCTACCTCCCATCAGCTTGACGGTTTTTCGAGTTACAACATTGCCCGACAGCCGCACGCGATGGGCCTCGCGCCGCCTCAGCGAACGTATCTGTCGCTGAGCTTGCTTGGTTTGTCGAGCATGAACAGAGCGTCCAGGTCGTCCTGAATCTGCAGATTATTGGTTCTCACAACGTCAATATGCCTTCTGTGGACTTCCGCGGCCGTTTCGCCCGATGACCCTCCGCAGCCCACAAGTGCAAACGTTATTGTAATCAGCAGACAGGCACTAATCAGGACCCCAAAACCTCTTGACAACTGCGTTCTATTCATTATCATCCCTCATCTTTGTGTGAGATACCACTTTCCATCGGTCCTCCGTGGACATCCGCCGGCCTTGCCCCGGCACAACGTACTCAATTCTAACAAAAAATCCACTATTGTCAATGAAAAAACGTACGTTCTGCCCATCGTGTCAGCTGCTTTTTTTTTATCTGTGCTGATAAAAGAACACAAGGCGTACCGCACAGCCGCTTGCCGATTTATCGGACGACAAATCTTCACCACACCCCGGGCGGGACGGTATTTCGTCTTGCCCGCATACTCTGGGTACCTTGGCAGTTCCTTCCACAGCATCCTCTCTTCGAGCGCAGGATCGCCCCCGCGGACCCAGTCCCGCACTGCGCGGGCGATTTGCTTAACGTCGCCGACTAAGGTAAAATACCGGTTTCAGGAAAGGGTCTCTAATGCACCAGAGAAAACTCGCAGTCCGGATTTTGTTCGCGGCTTCTGTTTCATTGTTATCGCTGCGCACAACAGTCTGCCCCGCCCTCAACACCGCCGAACAGGCCTTGCAGAGCCGGCCTGACGTAATCTTCACTTGCGATTTCGAATCAGAAAACTGGTACAAGTTGTTCGGAATGCCAACCACCCCCCAGCGCGTCGCATGTGTTGATTCCGACTCGGACCGCCGCTTTGAGCCGTTCTCCGGTAAAGCCCTCCGCATCAAGGTGGACGCCGGAGGCCACTACGGCGCCAGCATCACTTACGCCTTCAAAAAGCAGACCGGCGCCGAACCCGAGGAGATATACTTCCGCTACTACCTGCGATTCGCCGACGACTGGGACCCTGCCGGCGGCGGCAAACTCCCCGGCATCTCAGGCACCTACGGCCGAGCCGGATGGGGCGGCAGACCCTCAAACGGAAGTAACGGCTGGTCCGCCCGCGGACTCTTCCGCAAGCAGGTCGATGGCAAAACCCCCATCGGCTTCTACTGCTACCACGCCGACATGCGAGGCCAATACGGCTCCGAATGGCTTTGGGACGTCGAAAAGCGAGGCTGGCTCGAAAACAACCGCTGGTACTGCATCGAACAGTACGCAAAGATGAACACCCCCGGCAAGAACGACGGCATCCTCCGCGCCTGGGTCGACGGCCAACCCGCCTTCGAAAAGACCGACATTCGCATGCGCAACACCGACACCCTCAAGATCGATTCCGTCTGGCTCAACCTCTACCTCGGCGGAACCTGGACCGCAAAATCCGACCACCACCTCTACATCGACAACATCGTAATAGCCAGAAACTACATCGGCCCAATCAAAGAATGTGACCAAACGGACAAATAGACCCCGTTGCAATCACGAGACACATGGGCGGAATCTGCCCCATGCCGTGCCCACGCAACTAACTGAAATTATAGTGCTTCCGAACCGCCTCTTTAACGTTCCACACACACGGCAGCCCAACCGGAAAGACCACCAGATCCCCCGGCCCGAAGCTCACCGAATCCGCCCCCGCCGGCCGGTCCGTCACCGTAACCTGCCCCTCCAGGATCAGGCACGTCTCCGCCTCCGTATAATCCCAGTCGAATTTGCTTGGCTCGCATGTCCAGATCGGCCACGCACGGCATGCGGCAGCTTCCTCCTCCGTTGGCTTCCTCACAATCACATCCTTAATAGTCGGCATCGGTCTACTCCCTGAAATCTTTTTAAAGAACGAATATCATGACACAAGGCTATTATAACCCGGGTGCCCACGAAAGCCAACGAATCCGGCCCCGTCATTGGGCTGGAAAAAGCCCCAGTCTTAGTGTAAAATAAAAGCTTTAAGACGAACTCAGACGCCGGCTCGTACGGAAGCATAACCTCATGCAGCAAAAGCAATTAGATCAATTCAAGCATTGGTACACCGACTATGTCGCTGGCTTCTACGCCGAAGACGCCTTCATCAATTCCAATCTCACCCTCAAAGAGACCCACACCGCACGCGTCTGCGCCGAGATGAATTACCTGACAGAATCGATCCGAATGTCCGCCTCCGACCGACTGCTCGCCGAGACCGTCGCCCTCTTTCACGATGTCGGCCGCTACGAGCAGTTCACCACGTATCGCACCTTCGCCGACGCCCAGAGCGTTCCGCACGGCCCGCTCGGCGTGGAGATCCTGCAGCGGCATAACCTCCTCGAACCGCTAATGCCCAACGAGCGCCTCATCGTTAACCGGTCAGTCCAACTGCACGGCGCCAAGCAGCTCCCCGACGACCTCGAAGAGGCAGTCGCCCCGTTCGCCCGCCTCATCCGCGACGCCGACAAGCTGGACATCTTCTACCTCATGACCGAAGTCGACAAATGGCCACTCCACGATCCCCAGGCGCCGGTCCTGATCAATTGGTTTCCGCGAGGTAATGAGTGTTCGCCCGAGATGATCGAGGCAATTCTGGCGCACCGGCACATTGACTACACGCTCATGAAGACCAGCCACGACATGAAGCTG